>JABDJV010000299.1 GCA_013003295.1 Pyrinomonadaceae bacterium
AAATTTATAGCAAGAAGAATAAATTGAAGCGAGCATAGCTGAAAAACACTAGCACCTAAATGTTAAAACATGTTATCATTAGTACAGTATGCAGCCCGTGCTGTAAGCCTTTCAGTACTCCTCCAAATTTACGCTTCGTAGGTCCTAACGCTAGACGATAATGAATCAAGAACGATTCTTCACATTCTATAAATTCGCGATAATTGCAATTGGCTGCCTTTGTCTCGGATATGCAATTGCTTCGCTTCCCGACGACGCGATATCGGTTGGCTTTGCGATTTATCTAGTGTTAAGTTTCTCATTTGCACCATTCATGAATATCAAGCTTCCGCGTGGGAACTTGGCACTCGGTTTCTCAGATTCCCTTATTTTTCTCTGCTTTTTGCTATACGGAGGAAAAGCCGCGATTATCGTGGCTGCGGTTGAAATGCTAGCAAACTGTATTTCGCTGAAGCGAAATGGCATGCAATTTCGCAAGTGGCTCGTACATTTTAACGTTGCACTGAATTCAATCTCGACTCTGATTACCTTTGGTGGCTTGCTGCTGTTTCTTGAGTTCAGTCAGCTGGATCTTAATTCAGCAGATACTTCTAATTTGCTGCCCGTTCTTGGCGTGTTGGCTATATTGCAGTTTCTTTCGTCATCAGCAATTCATTCACCTGCCTCGCCGAATTTCAGAAAAAAACCACTTTGGAAAATTTGGCAAGAAGATTTCTTCTCGGGCTCGCTCGCTCATATCGCAGGTGCGGGAATCGCGTTCGTTGCCTACAAGATTCTCAACTATGGAAGTTCTTTGACCATTTCAATCGCACTGATTCTAATCGGAATCGCATATATCAACTACCGTCGAACCATTGCTGACATAAATGAATCCATCGAGCAGGCAGAAAAAGCCGAGCGGGATAAAACGGAGATCGAGAAACAAAAAGCCGATGAAGCAAAGAGACACGCGAGTGAGCTTGAAGGTCTTTTGGAAAAGGAAGAGGAGATCAGCCAGGATCTACGACTCAGCAAGGAAGAGCTGGAATACTCTGCCTACCATGATTCTTTGACCGATCTGCCGAATCGGGCGTATCTGATGGAGCGTTTGAAATTCCTCGTTGAAATGGGCTCGACTCTTTCCGAAGATTATTACATCGTATTTCTTGATCTGAGCCGCTTTAAAAATATCAACGACATCATGGGTCACTCAGTCGGGGACGATGTTTTGAAGATCGTTGCGCTCAGGCTTAGAAGAGCTTTGCGCGATGAAGATACGATATCGCGGCTTGGCGGTGACGAATTTGCGATCATTCTTACAAATCTCTCATCAATGGAGAAGGCCCAGAAGGTCGTAAACAAGATCTACGATACCCTTACAAAACCGTTTATGGTTCAGGGAAACAAGATATTTTCCGATCTCCATATCGGGATCGCGCCTTTGGACTTCGAGCACATTAAACCCGAAGACGTTCTCCGCGACGCAGATATTGCAATGCAGCACGCGAAGGACAAGAATCTTGGCCTGGCGATATTCAATAAAGAGATTCGGGCCAGCCACCTTGAGAGAATTCGGCTTGAAGCCGATCTAAGGCACGCGGTTGAGCGAAGCGAGTTTGAAATGCACTATCAGCCTCTCATCTCGCTAAAAGATGGAAACGTGCTCGGGTTTGAAGCATTGCTGCGATGGAACCACAGCGAGCTGGGTTTGATCTCGCCCGCGCAGTTTATCCCGATCAGCGAGGAAACCGGCTCAATAATTCCGATAACAAATTGGATACTTAGGGAGACCTGTCTGCAGCTTGTCGAATGGAATGAAACTCTCCCGGATGAGAAAGACTTCTGCGTAAGTGTAAACATCTCGGGAAGACACCTGGCTGAGGATAAGCTTGTAAGAGACGTAAAAAGGGCACTGCGGCTTTCCGGGCTGACACCCAAGCTTCTAAAACTCGAGATAACCGAAAGCACGGCGATGGACAACGCCGAAAAAACGATCGAGGTTCTTCACGAGCTAAAATCGCTTGGTGTCCAGATCAGCATCGACGATTTTGGTACGGGGTATTCGTCGCTCAGCTATCTCCACCGTTTGCCGTTTGACACACTTAAGATCGATCGGTCATTTGTGATGAATGCGGATCAGGAAGGCAGCGAAGACATCAAGATCCTCGAAACGATAATCTCTTTGACAAAAAACCTCGATAAAAAAGTGATCGCCGAAGGAATCGAAACTGAGGAACAGCTTTCTATATTAATGGATCTGGATTGCGATTACGGTCAGGGATATCTTTTCTCGAAACCCGTTTCAAAACAGGAAGTTGCTGAACTCATCAGGGATATCAGGCCGTGGCTTTCCAGGATCGATCCTTCCGACTTCAGGACGCCCGTATCGGAAATCGAACTGGACCGAACCCTCCAACCCTTCTAAAGCCTTATTGAATCGTGGCCGGAAGCAAGGATCCTTTTGGGTCCGACGCGAGAGCGGTCCCATCTTCGATCGCACCGATTATCCCGTGAAAAACGATCTCAGAATCATCTAATACTAAAACTACATCGCCAGGGCTGACCTCCTTCTGATCCACCTCAAATTTGATCACGGTTGCGTTTCCATTTGTTTGCTCTACCGATTCGTATTCGAACGATGTGGAATCAAAGCTTAGCGTCTGGCAAAAAGATACTTCTGACATTTATTTACTCCCGGAATTTTCTAACTTAATCTTGCTGTGAGTTTAACTTTTCGGCAATACAAAGTCCAAAGCGATCGCATCATGGTCTGACAGCGGCGTACCATCTTTATTGGTTAAATTTCCGATCGTTTTTGGCTCGGAACCGGGAGCGATCTCAATCCGCCTTCCAAAAAACCAATCAAGCCTGAGCGAAAATTTTCCACCTGCCTTCCGCGATGCCCAAAATATGAACGGAAAACACCAGGCCGGCACCCAATCAGCCAGATTCGTATTGTAGGCCGCGTTTTCCATATCGTAATGAAGCGTGCCGGCGCCGTGTTCGTTAAATTGCTTGTATTCAAACCCATAATCCCTAAATTCATCAAATAAGCCCTTTTCGAATTTACGGTCGGGATGAGGATAATGATTTTTGGCAACGTTCTTTACACCCATCAAGACCCGGTGCCAGAAGCCCAAAATTGCGCGGGTCGCATTTTGTGCATTATAGGTTGTGGTATTGAAATCACCGCCAAAAACCGTTGGAAGGCGCGGCAGAGTCTCGAGATGCCGCAGAATAATCTCAGCCTGAAAACGGCGGTGTCTACGGGAGCAGTGGACGTCCAGATGAGCCGTTACCGCGCGAAATGTCCCTAACGGATGATCAATATCGGCGATCAATGCGCGCAAGTATCCGAGCCGCTTTTCCTTGCCCTGCATCTTGTCTTTGCCATTCGGAAGCGGAACCGAATAGACATTTTTCAGCGGATACTTTGAAAATATCGCCAATCCGTGGATCGACTGCTTATTTTCGCCGTCTACATCGGCTTCAACGCCGCTCCCTTTTTGCAGACATATATAAACAGGTGCAAACGCATAGTTTAGTTTCAGCGCCTTGGCGATTTCGCGAGCGACAAATTTATTCCCGCTACGAGCCATTCCATAATCCAGCTCGGTCAGCAAATAGAGGTCCTTTTCTTTTAGATCCTGGTGGGTTTTGAGCTGATCAATGATTCCCTCGAGATAGCTTCCCCGCTCAACGTTCCACGCGGCTGCCGAAATAAAATCCTTTTCCGCCTGCTGGTCTTTGGGCGTATCGGAAAAATCTTCCCGGATCACTGCCTGCAAAATCTCCAGGACCTTCGGTTCGATTTTTTTATAAACGGGAGATCGTTCCGCCTTGTCGATCGATTCAAACTTCAACAGTTCGGGAAAGTATTTATTTAGGTCGTGGTCGAGAATCCCTGAAGGCCTCTTGGCTTCGAGTGTCATAATAAAAACCCGAAGTTTAATTTATTACTATCTAAAAAACAAAATGGTGAGTGAGGATATGTAGTTGAGCCCAACGGCTCATCGCTAGAATGTGAACTATGCTGCACATCAATTTGGGTGCGAATCAGCGCCGTGCTAGTCGTCATATCGCTCTTTGACCGGAGCGATCTCGAGGAAATCATCGGTTATCTTCTTTCCGTAGTCGACGAGCAGCGCGTCCAGCTTCTCCTTTCCCGTAGTCTGAAATATCAGCCCGACGTGTTGTGGTTTGTTTACGCGGTAAACGATTTCCTCGTCAGTGTAGTGAGACGTGTCGGGTGTTTCTTCCCTGGCCAGCGCGAGGGCAATACCCGCATATTCCTTCTTAAGTTTGGGGGGTTCGTAGGGATCTTTCTTCGTCGCTGTCTCGATCTTGCCCCATTCACGCCACAGATTAAAACCGTTTGCGTGCTCATGTACATTGGCGATATAAGCCCCGCCAACCCGGCAGGCAACCTCAACCAAATAAAATTTCCCGTCCTCATCGGACTTTAAAAACTCCGCATGCGCTACTCCGTCAGTATGATTGAAAGCCTTTAATAGCTTCTTATTTAGCTTTTCAAGCTCTTTTCGCTCCTTCGATTTGTATTCTAAGGTCGAGCTGGTAAACACCCCGCCCTGTGCAACCTTAAATGGGGTTGTTCCATAGCCGTTTACACCGGAGGCAACTATCTTGCCATCCTTTACGACAGAATCGACATGATAGACCTTTCCTTCAATAAAACGCTCAATCAGAAATTTTGACGGATGATCTCGCCAGGTTTCACGGTTTTCAAGCTCATTTAATACTTCCCAGGCGCGTTCCTTCGTTTCACACTTCCTGATCCCGAAGGCCGAAACCTCCGTTCGCGGTTTGATTATCCAGGGAGCAGGGACCGTGTCCAGATACTCGTTTACATCACCGGAATTAAAAACACCGAGAAATTCGGGACAGGCAATTCCGCTTGCAGATGCAATGCTCCGCATCGTCAGCTTATCCCGAAAACGAAGCGCGTGGGATCGGCTCATTCCTTTAAATATCTGCAAATACTCGCGGGCCCTCGCCGCCGGAAGCACATCAAACTCATCAAGACCGACGATGTGTTGGATCGGCTGATGAACCGCAATATTTACGATCTCCCGCAAATAGTCGTCCTCTTGCGATGCAGGCGGAACGGTTCTGAGCTCATTCAGGCTTGTCCAGGACCAATCCGAATAGCTGAGATCCTCACGGGTTAAAAGGGTCACGTGCCAGCCGGCCTGATGACATTCTTCGATAAACTCATTGCCCTTAAACTCACTGGCGATGCAAATAATGTGATTTTTCATATTGTGGTTCGTAATACGTGGAACTTCGTACGCGATTCGTGATTCGTGATTCGCAATACGCGGTGCGCAATTCGCTTACTGCTTACTGCTCACTGCTCCCTACTCGCCGCCGTCTCCACGAATAAACGAATCGATGCTCCAATCGCTGGCTCCTTTAAACAAAAACAGCAGTGCGATGAAAAGATAGAGGAAGGCCTTCTCCTGCTTCTCAAAAGGATCGTTCAGATGAACCCCTACAAGACCTACAAACATCGTAAAACCGACAAAAAAGCTCGATAGGCGGGTAAACAATCCAAGAGCGAGGAAGATGGCACCGAAAAATTCTGAGATCCCGGCAGCCCAGGCAAAAAAACCGGGCATTGGGAAACCCATCTTGCCGACCGCCTTTATGAATCCTTCAGATGGCGGAACCTTGCCAATTCCATGACCAAAAGCCAGAGCGATTCCTGCAAAAATTCGCAGAAGTGATAGACCAATGTTCGCGGGCGCGGATAAGTTTGCTTCCCCGCCAAAGAGTATTTTTTTTAGCATAACTGAACCCAGGAATCTAGATTTTCTTTTATTTTAAAAGAATGGCACAATTTACAGGCAAAAACAATATGTTGTGTTCTTTCGTTATATATATGAAAGAAGCTTGTTTTTCGAGCTTTTCGAGTATTTTGGAGTTAAAAAATGGGTGATTTCCTAACGACTGACTTTGTTAGTCATCTTATAATTTTTCTGGTGAATTTAATGTTGGCGATCTCGGTTCATGAGGCCGCCCACGCCTGGACCTCGCTAAAATGGGGTGATGATACGGCGTATTTACTTGGTCGCGTAACGCTCAACCCGGTTTCTCATACAGACCCGATCGGAACCCTTCTTATCCCGATAGCTGCGTTTATATTTGGAGCGCTGGGCGGTGCACTGGGAAATATTCCTTTGATCGGATGGGGAAAACCGACACCGGTAAATCCGAAGAAGTGGACCGATTATAAGAAAGGAAATTTTTGGGTTTCAATCGCGGGAGTTTTGGCAAATCTGATCCTGGTGGTTATCGGTATTGCGTTGACAAAAATATTATTCCTCAGCGGATATACGCTGCGTGAACTGGCAGATGGAGCGAATCCGCTTTTGATCTTCGTAAAAGGATTGATGACACTAAATCTCTCGCTGGCCGTCTTTAATCTTCTGCCGATACCCCCGCTTGATGGCGGGAAAATACTCGGTAATTTTGTTCCGGATAGTGTCAAACCAGTTCTCGATATGATCGAGCAGTTTGGGTTTATGCTCCTTCTGCTGTTTGTATACCTGGGAATCTTTCGCATGATCATCAGCCCATTCTTTATGCTTTTGGGTAAGATACTGCAGTCAATCTAACAAATGAAAAAACGAATCTTCAGCGGCGCCCAGCCAACGGGCGAACTTCACATTGGAAATTACCTCGGGGCATTGAAAAACTGGGTCAAACTTCAGGATGAATACGAGAGTTTTTACTGCATTGTAAACCTACACGCGATAACTCTGCCCCAAGATCCAAAGATCCTGCGTAAAAAAACCCGCGATCTGGCGAGAATTTACCTCGCGGCGGGTGTCGACCCGGACAAAGCGACCATCTTTATCCAATCAGATGTTTCTGAACACGCTGAGCTTGCGTGGACGTTGAATTGTATCGCCCGAATGGGTGAGCTTGAGCGAATGACGCAGTTTAAGGATAAAGGTAAAGGAAACACCGAACGGGCAAGTGTCGGTCTATTTACCTACCCCGTTTTGATGGCATCGGATATTTTGCTTTATCAAACGGATCTTGTTCCGGTGGGTAAAGACCAAAAACAGCACCTCGAGCTCTCGCGCGACCTCGCCGAGAGGTTTAACCGTGATTTTGGCGAGACATTCGTCGTCCCCGAGCCATATATTCCACCTGTCGGTGCGAGCATTTTGTCGCTTAAGGACCCTTCAAAAAAAATGTCTAAATCGGATGAGAATGCGAATGCCGCGATCTTTCTCCTCGATGAAGCCGATACGATCACACGAAAGATCAAAAAAGCCGTTACAGATTCCGGAACTGAGATCACC
>JABDJV010000300.1 GCA_013003295.1 Pyrinomonadaceae bacterium
TCCTTTGCCGGCGCAAGAAAAACAACCCCCTTTATGTGGGAGAACCGGGTGTTGGAAAAACCGCTCTGGCAGAAGGCCTGGCTCTGAAGATCTCCGAGGGGAAGGTGCCCAAAGTTATTGAGGATGCAAAGGTCTTTGCGCTTGATATGGGAGCCGTATTGGCCGGAACGCGCTATCGCGGAGATTTTGAGCAGCGCTTTAAGGCGATTATCAAGGACCTTCAGAAACACGAAGACGCGATCCTGTTTATCGACGAGATCCATACAATTGTCGGTGCGGGTGCTGTTTCGGGCGGCGCAATGGATGCGTCCAATATTCTTAAGCCGGCCTTGGCCTCGGGTGCGATAAGATGTATTGGTTCAACTACTTACGCAGAATATAAAGCCGCTTTTGAACGTGACCGGGCCCTGGCGCGGCGCTTTCAAAAGATCGAGATCAATGAGCCGACCATCGAAGAAACCTACGAGATCCTAAAGGGTCTGCAGAAGTATTATGAGGAGCATCATCGCGTAAAATATGCCGATGAAGCCTTGCGAACCGCAGCCGAACTAGCCGGAAAATACATCGGCGACAAACATCTTCCGGATAAGGCAATTGACGTGATCGACGAGGTCGGGGCGATGACAAAACTTATGGAGGAGGATAAACGGCCAAAAGTGATCTCGGTCACGATGGTCGAGAATGCCGTCGCCCGTATGGCGAAAATACCGCCAAAAACTGTCGTTGCCGATGAGGCCGATCGCCTGAAGACCTTAAAACCCGATCTTAAAGAGGTGATCTTCGGTCAGAATGAGGCGGTTGACAAGGTCGTCGACGCGATCCAGATCTCCCGTGCGGGTCTTGGACAGGAAACAAAACCGGTTGGGTCATTTTTGTTTTCCGGTCCGACAGGAGTCGGAAAAACCGAGCTTTCAAAACAGCTTGCCGAGATCCTCGGCGTAGAATTCCTACGCTACGATATGAGCGAATATGCCGAAGCGCACACGGTTTCACGGCTGATCGGGGCGCCTCCCGGATATGTCGGGTTTGATCAGGGCGGGCTCCTTACCGAAGCGATCATGCGGCATCCGCATTCTGTGCTGGTTCTGGACGAGATCGAGAAGGCTCACCCAAATCTTTTTAACCTGCTGCTGCAGGTAATGGATTCGGCAACACTGACCGATAACAACGGGAAAAAGGCGGATTTCCGAAACGTGATCCTGATCATGACGACCAACGCCGGTGCGAGGGAACTGTCATCGGGCGGGATCGGCTTCCAAAACGCAGCGGCGACGAAAGGCTCCGGAAAGGGCGCAATCGAACGAACGTTTACACCGGAATTTCTAAATCGTCTGGATGCAAGAGTCGGGTTTAAAGCACTCGATCTCGAGGTTATCAAACTCATCGTCGATAAATTCATCAGGGAACTGAATGCTCAAATGATGGAAAAACGCGTGATAATTAAATTAGACGACTCGGCAAAAGAATGGCTCGCAAAAAATGGTTTTGACTCAAAATACGGAGCGAGACCGATGCAGCGCCTGATCCATGAAAAGATCAAGAAACCTCTCGCCCAGGAGATCCTCTTTGGGAAACTGGAGGAAGGTGGAAGCGTTTCGGTAACCGAGAAAGATGATGAACTGGCTTTGAAATTTTGAGTCATTTGATCGGTTAGGCTGAAAACAAATTCAACCACCCCACGGCTAAAGCAAAATATGAACTTTTCGAGCCGCCTTAAGGCGGCATCCGCGCTCCGCGGTGTCTAGCCACGCCATTTATGGCGTGGACTGAACCGGCCCCGAATTTTAGGGCGTTTTAACGTCCTGCCGCTTCTGAACACTCTTCGTTAGATGATAGCGGTTCAACCACCCCGCGGCTAAAGCCGCACCCCTCCTTCGAAAGGAGGGGAGTTTTTGTGTTTACTCTAATCGCCTTTTGGACTTGAAGTATGTCAGTAAAACGACCGTTCAACGAAAACTCTCGTGAAATATTCACGACTCCCCTCCTTCCGAAGGAGGGGTGGCAGCCGCTTCGGCTGACGGGGTGGTTTATGAACGTTTACCATATTAGATCAATAACAAAAACGGACCACCCCACCCTAAAGGGCACCCCTCCTAACTTAGGAGGGGAATTAACAATCCAGCTCCCCTCCTTCGAAGGAGGGGTGGCACGCTTCGTGACGGGGTGGTTTTATGAATTCTTACTTTTTTAGATCAATAACAAAAACGGACCACCCCACCCTAAAGGGCACCCCTCCTAACTTAGGAGGGGAATTAACAATCCAACTCCCCTCCTTTCGAAGGAGGGGTGGCAGCCGTTTCGGCTGACGGGGTGGTTGAGCCCAAAAAATTAACGACTCCCCCTCCACCAACCGAAATTGCCTTTGATCACACTAATTACCCATGGCAAATCCTGAAATACAATTTTATTTTCAAAACGGATAACCCGGATGCCAAAATTGTCGAGGAACAAACCTCGTTCAAGGTCCCGCAACCGTTTGAGTCCTCGAAAATGGGTCTGTCCGTCAAGTTCGATGCAAAGTCTTTCTGCGGGACAATAAAAATCCAGGATAAAATTCGCGACGCTGTGTTGACGCCTGAATTTTCTTCCATCAAGTCTTTTACGGCTTATAACTGTCCAGAGTTTTGCTTCGGCCGGAGTCAGATTGTTTCTCAATTCTGTGCGAAAGGTTTTGAGGTGCGGCAGATTGTGAAATCTGCTTTTCGACTTTTTGTGGGATTTAGGATTCATTTCGTGAGTGTCAGAAGTTTACATCAGAATGCGGAACAAGAAAACTACTTTGCGCGAAACTTCATTTATTGAAGGTTAGGTTTTGAAATGTTTTACGTGTTCAACCACCCCGCGGCTAAAGCCGCACCCCTCCTTCGTAAGGAGGGGAGTTTTTGTGTTTACACAAACTGAGTTGAGTTCTGTCAAAGCTCTTATCTTTGCGCAAGAGCTCTTGTATTTGAAAGCAGACCGAGGAAAAAGGACTACCTGCTCCCCTCCTTACGAAGGAGGAGTGGCAGCCGCTTCGGCTGACGGGGTGGTTGCGCAGCTCGATTAATCCCGCGGGCATATCGTGATAGAATTTTCGAACACAAATCAGACCGACAGAACTAATTCAATTTATTATGAAATTAAAACTTTCCGCTAATCTTTTTATATCAGCCGTATTGATCACCGTTGCGGCTGTTATTGTTTCCGCGCAAGTCACCATAAAAGAACAAAATGTCCGGGCCCATATGAACTTCCTCGCGAGCGATGCGATGCAGGGGCGCGGAAGCGGAACAATGTTTGAGCGGCTTGCCGGTGAGTATCTGGCATCTCAAATGCAGCAATTTGGAATTGAGCCGGCCGGTGACAAAGACGCGTCGGGCAAAATGAGCTATATCCAAACGGTAAACATCGCCACAAATTCTTTTGTTGAGGCTCCAAAGATAACCTCATCAAACCTTAGTTTTACGCATGGAAAGGAAATGCTTGTGCTTAGAATGACTAGCGAGAAGATCTCGGGCCGGCTGCAAAAAATGAAGGTTGGCGGAACGCCCCGGGACGGCGCGATCGTTTTTGTGAAAGCGGCAAATGCAGAGGAAGCAGCCGCGCTTGGTAGATCACTTGGCAGCCTTTTTGGAAGCGGTGCGGCGGCGGTCATCATAGAAGAAACAGCTCGTTGGCGTTCGCGATGGGAAAGCGCGGCGGCGAGCCCGGTAAATTTTAGAACGATATCAGGAAGCGAAAATAAACCGCGATCGGCGATATTTATTCTGGATAAAAAGTCGATGGCGGAAATGGAAAACCTTGCCGGTGATTCCGAAATCGAGATATCCGGTAAGCTCGGTAAACCCGAAATACGAAAAACCTGGAACGCCGTTGGAATGATCAAGGGGTGTGATGCGAAACTATCTTCCGAAGTGATCTTGTTGAGCGCTCATATGGACCATGTCGGCGTGCGGGAAAACGCGCCGGGCGAAGATAAAATATTCAATGGCGCCGAC
>JABDJV010000312.1 GCA_013003295.1 Pyrinomonadaceae bacterium
CGCTTGCCGGAATTCAGTTTATTCGGCCTGACCGAACCAACCCGCCCTTTGATGAAGCCCTCGCGATCGAATCGTCGCTAAAGATCCCAAGCGATGTTGATGCGATCCTGAGTCGTTCGTGCAACGATTGTCATTCAAACAAGACTGAATACCCGTGGTATTCAAATATTGCTCCGATCTCATGGAGTGTAGTAGATCATATCACTCCATGAGATCGGAGCAATATTTGAATACCACGGATATTCAGTCTTGTTTGAATGACAATCGTTGCACGAACGAATCAGAATAGCATCAACATCGGGTGGGATCGTAAGCGACGATTCGATTGCGAGAGTTTTATCAACAGGCGGGTTGGTTCGGTCAGGCCGTATAAACTGAATTCCGGCAAGCGCGAGAAACAAAATAATGGCTATTATTTTAAGAACTGTTTTCATCAAAACCCGCACGTCATATGATAAATTAGGAACAAAACAAAGAGCAAAGAAGATGAATCCCAGACTACAATATCAGTTCCAGAACTCAAAACAGACGCTGGGCGTGGCGCTGGAAGAATATAAGAATCATAATGAACGGATTTTGGATTCTGGAAGCGAAAAAGAATCAGATTTCTTCTTTAAGCCACACGATGCGTGTCACATAATATTTGGATGTAGTAACAATCTTGAAGATGAGGCGATCACCGACGTCTGGACGATCTTCGGAACCGATGTTTCGCTAAAAAAGTTCTACCGGTTCACGCAAGCAGAAGGACATAAGGAGATAATCCGGACAATCGGACTACGAACGGCGATAAAAACCACCATCAAGTCCGTCCCCCGGATACTAAGAGTTGTTCTCGCTTCGCAACAAATGCGGGCAAAGTGGGAATGGGATAAATATGAAAACTACCTCGATCAGAGGCTTTTTAAGATCAGGCAAACATTCAACATAAGAATTGTATAAGGGCCGGTCATCTATTTTTCGTAAGTTACCCGCCAGATCTTGTTCCCGCCGTCATCGGTTATAAGCATCGAACCATCATTCAGCATCAGAAGCCCAACCGGTCTTCCCCAAACGTCTCGGCTATCCTCATCCGGGAGCCAACCCGAAATAAAATCTTCATAACCCTTTCCCTTAAGTTTCCCGTTCTTATCAAAGTCAATTCGAATGATCTTGTAGCCCGTAAGCTTTTCCCGATTCCACGAACCATGAAATGCAACAAATGCGTCGCCGGAATACTCTTCCGGAAACATCTTACCGCTATTGAAAACGATACCTAAAGCGGCAGAATGTGACGTAACCAATACGTCAGGAACGATTGCTTTGGCAACCAAATCGGGACGGGCGCCATTCAACCTCGGCTCCGGATTTTTTCCAATGTAGGAATAAGGATAACCATAAAATGCTCCGTCTTTCACCGACGTAACATAATCCGGAACCAAGTCGTTTCCCAGTCGGTCGCGTTCGTTTACCGCAGTCCATAATTCTCCGTTTTTCGGATTGAAAGCGAGCCCGATCGGATTTCTTAAACCGTCAGCAAAAACTCTGTGTCCGCTCCCGTCCGGATTGTAAACGTTGATGGCCGCCCTCCGCGGGTCGGTTTCGGGCTGGTAATTCCCCTTTGAGCCGATCGAGACAAAAAGCCTTTTGCCATCAGGCGAGAATATTATATTTCGCGTCCAGTGCTGACGATAGCCGCCTTCCGTCAGCTCAATAATCTTTTCCGGTTCATCGCTTGCGGCGGTTTGCCCTTTTTTATAACGAAACCGAACAACCGAATCGGTGTTTGCCACGTAAAACCAGTCTTTCCAAAATGCCATTCCAAACGGTTGCCGCAACTTATCTGACCAAATAAACCGGGTTTCCGCTTTTCCGTCGTTATCCTTATCCCGCAACACTAAAACTTTGTTTGCCCGGGAATCGGCGACGAAAACATCACCGTTAGGCGCAAGAGCCATCCAGCGGGGATTAACAAATCCACCCTCGGCAAAGACATCGATCTTAAACCCTTTCGGCATTTTGAGCGTCGCGTCTTTCGGCTGCGGAACTAGTCTTGATCTCCTTCTGACACTCTCGGTTGCAAATGGCCGGGGAAGATCCTTCGCCAGGATCTCGAATTTCTTAGCTGTTTCAGGATGCTCGATCTGCGGTCGCTTCGATAAGCCGTCGTCAGCGTCGTTTTTATCAATGGTTTGGCAAAGAGCCGTGAGACTTACCGTTAGGGAGATTGTCGCAGCAAAGAGTACATACATGGATTTCATTGTGTTAGTATTTCCTAAAATGTCCGAAATTATTGAGTCGATCATACAGAATAACCAAGAGGTTTGGTCATCCACAAGCGAGCTCGGAGATTTTGGTGAAAATGCTGCAGCGACTTTTCTGGTGAAAAACGGCTTTCGTTTGATCGCGTCAAACTTCAAGATCCCTATCGGCAGAAACCGCAAAGGCGTTGCGGTAACCGGAGAGCTCGACCTGATCGCCTTTGAAAATGATGTGCTTTGCTTCATCGAAGTAAAAACGCGCAGCAGCGATACGTTCAATTCGCCCTTAACAGCAGTCGATCACCGCAAGCAGCGGCAGATCACCCGAACTGCCCGGGCCTATCGAAAAACTTTTAATATCAACGGCGTGAGCTTTCGTTATGACGTGGTTAGCGTCCTGCCAAACGAAAGAAAGGCACCAAAGATCAAATTGACCAGGGAATTTTGGACCGAAGCCAAATTTAAAAAAAACTTTTGGCTGGGAGATCCTTTGTATTTATGAACTTTTAAATTTTAGATCCGTAAGCTAATTAAATCCAAACTTTCGAACAATATTCAAATAATAACTAGGTGAGAAAATGAAAAGAATTACGATATTTTTTGCGACAATAACTTTGATCTCCGCATCCATCATGACAATTTCCGCGCAGATGCCCAGGCTGATCGATCGCGAGATCTTCTTTGGAAACCCCGAATACTCAAATACTCAAATTTCTCCAGACGGTAAATGGGTTTCGTTTATGAAACCTTATAAAGACACCCGAAATATTTGGGTAAAGCGTGCTAGTGAAAGCTTTGACAAGGCTAGATTGATAACGGCTGAAACAAAACGGCCGATCGGCGGGTACTTTTGGAGTAGAGACGGCAAATACATCCTCTTTGTTAAAGACAACGGCGGCGATGAGAATTTTAACGTTTACAGCGTTAAACCTATGGATACTCCGGCAAACGGTGATGCCGTTCCGGCTGCACGAAACATAACCGAGGGCGAAAAAGTCCGCGCGACGATCCAAAGCGTGCCCAAAAGTGATCCTGATTCGATTTATGTTGGTTTAAATGATCGCGATCCCGCTTGGCACGACATATACAGGGTTTCGATTTCAACCGGAAAAAAGACGCTTATTATGGAAAATAAAAATCGTCTGCAGGGCCTGATCTTCGATAACACCGATAAGATTCGGCTTTCGGTTCGGTCAGCGAAAAATGGTGATACCGAGATCCTGTCGCTAGACGGTGGAGAACCAAAAAAGATATATACCTGCAATGTTTTTGAAACCTGCCAACCGGTACGATTTCATAAGAATAACCAGCTCGTTTACATGCAGACGAACAAAGGCGATCGTGATTTGATTCAGCTTGTTTTGCTTGACGTAAAAACCGGATCGGAGACTTTTGTCGAGCAGGATCCGAACAAACGGGTCGATTTTGGAGGAGCGATTTTTAGCGACGTTTCGGATGAGTTGGTCGGAACCGTCTATACCGACGACAAGACCAAGATCCTTTGGAAAGACAAGAAGTTCGCAAGTGATTACAAATGGCTTAAGAAAAAGCTCCCTGGCAAAGAAATAAATTTTAGTTCTTCAACCGCTGACGAAAATATTTTCAAAATCGATGCGACGAGTGATAACGATCCGGGAGAAGTTTATTTATTTGACCGCAAAAAGAAAAAGCTGATGCTGCAGTATAAGATTCGAAAGAATCTACCGCGAAATGCCCTTTCAAGGATGAAGCCGATTCGCTACAAATCTTCAGATGGTTTGGAGATTCCTGCATATCTAACGCTTCCGAAAGGCGTTCCGGCAAAAAATCTGCCGACAATCGTATTTCCGCATGGCGGCCCCTGGGGTAGAGATAACTGGGGTTACGATACTTTTGCGCAGTTCCTGGCGAATCGCGGTTACGCTGTTTTGCAGCCCAACTTCCGCGCTTCGACCGGCTACGGAAAGAAGTTTTTAGATGCCGGCAATAACCAGTGGGGCGACCTGATGCAGGACGATATTACCTGGGGCGTCAAGCATTTGGTAAAAGAAGGAATCGCCGACCCCAAGCGAATTGGGATAATGGGTGGAAGCTATGGCGGATACGCAACCCTTGCCGGCGTTACGTTTACGCCTGACACC
>JABDJV010000441.1 GCA_013003295.1 Pyrinomonadaceae bacterium
TCTCTAGTTGTAACGCTATTCCGACGCCAACCGCGCTGAATAAGCCGAGGCCAAGTGCGTCGATAATGAGCAAAACCCTTCGCCGGAATAGTTCCTTGTTGTATTTGAAAAGTACCAGGGCGAAAGCAGATAGAAAAAACACGATAACGGGATAATAATAGTTCTCGATCCAAAAAAGCGGGGTACGGTCGAGAACCAGATCGCGAAGTGTTCCGCCTCCGAACGCGGTTACCGTGGCGGCGGTGAAAAGTCCGACAAAATCCATGTCCTGACGTTTGGCCTCGATCAGTCCGGCATATGCGCTTGCTAAAATTGCCAAAAGTTCGATCACATCAAGTATAAATTCCATAATATTTCCTCGTAGAAATCCGATAAGCTAACTCAGTTTTGCTAAGTTTACAAGCCAAGCAGAAGAAGAAATAGACTAGGAATTAAATGGAATTACACTTCTGAAGTAGCAATGACTATTTGCTTTGACGATTTGCCGTCAAACTCCCGTTCGTCAAAATCGCCAAATTTTTCTTCGATGGTAAATTCGTTTTTCGTGAATAGATAATCGAGTTCTTGCGGAAAAAACTGCCGCATCGTGAAGGTTACGGTGTGTTCTTCTTTTTCATATTGGTTTTTGTAGTGCCAGTGTATGTGGTTAACCTGGGTTGCCGGATCGTAAAAGACGTTTTCATCGATAACGATCCAGCCATCGTCAGTTTTGTATTCACCGACGAAGTACCTGACCTGTGGATCACGGTTGAGTAAAGTTAAGGAAGGATTAAAAACCTCAACAATAAACCGTCCGCCGGGCCTGAGATGTTTCTTCACGGATTCAAAACAGGATTCGACATCTTTGACAGAGTTTAAGTGCTGCAGGGAGTTGCCGGCAATGAAGATCAGCGAAAACTTTTCGTCAAGATCAAAATTACGCATATCGGCATTGATCAGATTTGATTTTAGTTCTTTCCGAGAGGCACGTTTTTCGGCGCCATCGAGCATTTCGGTAGAAACATCGAGCCCGGCGATCTCGACTTCTTTTTCTTGCAAGGTTACGAGATAGGTTCCTGTTCCGCAGGCAAGTTCTAAGACGGGCTGGCCAAAACGCTCGATCTGTTTTTCATAGAATGAAATTTGTTCACTATCTTCGGATTTTTCGTGAACGAGGTCGTAGAGCCAATCATTTTCGTATAAGTTCATTTTGGGGAAATTGTGAATGGTAAATAGTGAACAGCAAAATCTGTCTACGATTAACTATTCACAATTTACGCAGCTTTTGCCTCTTCGTCCGTGAAATCGGTCATAAACAGATATTTCTTCCATTCAGGACGCGATTCTGCATAATGACAAAGGAGCACATGGTCCAGGCCAAGCCGCAGAAGCTTCTGGGAAGTAAGAAGCGGCATACGTGCTTGCTCCGGTGTCCGGTTGCCTTTGCGCTGGTTACATTTTACGCAGGCTGAGACGAGGTTTTGCGGAGTGGTCGTTCCGCCCTGTGCACGCGGCAGAATGTGGTCAAGGGTAAGGTCTTTTGCCGGCTTGTGATCGCCGCAATACTGACAGCAATAGCGGTCGCGTATGTAAATGCGCACTCGTTTCATCGTATTTTCACGGCGCTTTCGGCGAACATTTATATAGCTTCTAAGACGTACAACGCTTGGAACCTTGAATACCGTGCTCGGTGAGCGCAATACATTTTCACCGTCAAATTCTTCTATATATAGTTTGTCGCATACCTGCATGCAAATCGCTCTCGCCACTCCGATCGTGCCGAGAGGTTCGTAAGAGAAGTTCAGCAACAAAACCCGTCCAGTTATCATTGGACCTACCTCCTGTTCTTAATAGTTTTAGAGTATTTATGCGTTAAGTACAAATTCTATATTACCGCAATATTTGGTGCTTTTGATTTTATTCCACACCATATTACACGATTCGATGCAGAAACACGCACGCAGTAAGGGTGTTTCTTTTTCTGACCAAGACATACCCACTTACTTCGTGCGTGTTTCTGCATTGCGTTATTTCTTCAAATTGTGTAATCTGCAACTAAATAGTTGCATATTGTAATTCTGATTTAATGGACAAGATTTTCAAAGCGCTCGCTGATTCTAGCCGTAGGAAACTTCTTGATCATTTACGCAAACAGAATGGTCAGAAGTTGGGTGATCTTTGCGCCGATCTTGATATGACGCGTCAGGCTGTCAGCAAACATTTGAAGCTACTTGAGGAGGCGAATCTGATCGCCATCATCTGGAAGGGAAGAGAAAA
This sequence comes from Pyrinomonadaceae bacterium, assembly GCA_013003295.1. Taxonomy (GTDB): domain Bacteria; phylum Acidobacteriota; class Blastocatellia; order Pyrinomonadales; family Pyrinomonadaceae; genus Aridibacter. The sequence continues at coordinate 2,257 of JABDJV010000441.1, forward strand.
GATCCATTTTCTTAATCCGGTTCCAATTCAAATGATTTCCGAGCGATGGATCAAAAACTATGAAACGCGGCAGCTCGGTGCGATCAGCGATTTAAAAAGAACACTGGAAGGAGAAGAATAATGAAAGAAGATACCTTTGTTTATGTAACCTTCATAAAAACCACGGCTGAAAAACTCTGGGAGGCTCTTACAAACTCTGAGTTTATCGAAAAATACTGGTTTGGCAGCACATTCGAAACCGATTGGAAGGTTGGGTCTAAAATCATAGAAACCCGTGATACCGGCGAGCCCGGATTTCACGGTGAGATTCTGGAATCCGAACCGCCGCGGCGTCTTGTATATAGCTTTGTTGTTCCTGGCAGGGAAGCGTCGAAAGTAACCTACGAGATTGCATCACACGGCCAAATGGTAACGCTAAAGGTCATTCACGCCGGTTATGACAAAGACTCAGCTGAATACAAATCGACCAGCAACGGTTGGTCAGCAATAATGAGCGGCATCAAAACCCTCCTTGAGACCGGTAAGCCGTTGGACAAAGATTCAATTTACGATTTGTTTGGACGTCTGAATTAGCTCTTACGCAAAGGAGAATAAGATGGAAGAAAAAGAAGTAGTTTACGGCATATTTATTAAAGCAACACCGGAAAAAATTTGGGATGCGTTGACGCAGAGCGAATTCACGCGGAAATACTTTTGGGGTACGAATGTTGAGTCTGATTGGAAACCGGGTTCAAAAATACGCTTTTTTTCAGACGACGGAACGACCTTCTCTGAGGGTGAAGTGATTAAAGCTGAACGCGGGAAGATCTTGTCCCAATCGGAATGGATGATAGGGCCCGACGGCAAAAAAGGCGGAGAATCCGTGATCACTTTTGAGATTGAAAAACACGGAGACTCCTCGAAACTGATAGTCACACACGTACACAGCGCCAAAGACCACAAAAAAGCGATGCACGGTTGGGAAATGAGTATGAGCAGTTTGAAGAGCCTTTTAGAAACCGGGGAAGCTCTTCAGCTTCAGTGAGCGGAATTCAGATCGAGGTATAAGCGCAGTTGGGCCAGGAATAGATGGGCCACAGATATTAGACCACGACCGCCGAAGCGAAATTTTGTACAAAAAAGAGTTAAAAATTATATTGTCACTCCAGATCTGGCTATTCGCTGTCCGCGAAAAATTGTCAGTAGGGCTAATATGTGAGATACTACCAAAGAAGAAATTCTAATATATCGAATTTATCCGATTTTCATATTTATTTAATTCAAATAAATAGTTTTGACAAGGCAAAAGGAGGTCGATCATGTTCAGAATTATTCTCTTTACAATGCTGCTTTTAGCTACTTTGACGGTCTGTCTTTCTCAGGAAACCACCGAAGGCGAAAAAAAGACAAATGTTGTGATCAAAGCCGATACGGAGTTTTCAGCGAAAACCAGCCAGGCGGTAAATGCGGGTACGGCCAAACCAGGCGACGATTTTAACTTGACCCTAACCGCTGACCTGAAGTGCCAGGAAGGCACGATTATCAATGGCTCCGAGGTTTACGGCAGGATTCTAAAAGCCGAGAAATTGTCGAGTAAAAGTAAGGCTTCGAAATTAACGATCATTTTTGATTTCATACAGCACGGGGAGGACTTCATCACGCTTAGGGCCGTAGTTACAGAAATCGAAAACAGCCCTGACCCTATTAAATTAAGACCATCCGGAAATACACAAGGTGGAACGGATCTTTCGCTTGCTGGAAAGAACTTGAAGATTGACAAGGACGCCGTTGTCCGACTCAAAGTGATCAAGGATACGAAATCAGAGGGATAGGTAAAGCTCTGATCGGTTTTTATCAGCTCTCCTAATTAATTGCCACTAGCTTCAGCTAGTGGTTTAAGGGAAATTGAATTCTTGGCTTAAGCAAAAAATTGTTTTTGGTTGGCGGCCAGGATTTGGCTAAAAGCCCGCTGTTTTCTTATCTGGCCCACTAGCTAAAGCTAGTGCAAGTTATTTGACATCAAGACTAGAGGGGAATTGATTGAATTTAGCCCGCTCCCACCGGCCGCCGGAGCGCAGGCATCCCTGCCTGCAATAAGCGCGAAAGCGCGAACAACCGCCGTCATCTAACAATTTTGTTTAGCAGCTCCAGGATTTGGCTAAAGCCAGCTGCTTTCTTATCTGGCCCACTAGCTAAAGCTAGTGGCAAGTTATATAGAATCAAGACTAGAAGCTAATTGTCAAATTCTTTCGCAATATTTGCCGAGATGCGGCCTCGCATCGAGTTGTTCTAAGATGAAGCTCCCCTTTTTCGTATACTAAAATGGGCAACACAAGAAAATGGATGTTTCGATAAGACAAATAAACAAGTGTGATTGGCAGATTTTCCGAAGCGTCCGCCTCAAGGCTCTAAAAACGGACCCAAACGTATTTGGTTCAAACTTTGAAAAAGAATCAAAACTCACCGATCAAGAATGGCGAGATTGGATAAACGCTGATAATTGCTGCATTTTCATGCTCTTCGACCAACAAAGACCGATCGGAATGACCGGGATATTTACCTCGGAAAAAGAGTCGGAGAAAGATAGCGCATTTTTTTGGGGCTCCTGGCTCGAACCCGAATATCGCCAAAAAGGATTGTCTGAACGGATGTACAAGACACGGATCAAATGGG
>JABDJV010000328.1 GCA_013003295.1 Pyrinomonadaceae bacterium
TTCGTCCTTCTGTACTCCGTTAGCAAACGATTTCGCAAGGAGTCTGATCTCCTCGGTCAGGTCCATACTATCGCCTTCAAAAGATTTCGTACGCTCGTTGATCGCGTGTTTTACATCTGCCCAAAAACGATGTCCCCAGAGGAACTTGTGAGATGTGTCGATCTGGTCTTTCAATTCATAGTCGCCCTGCATTGCAAATCCGTGAAGAGCAGCCTCCACATCTTCGGTTTTTTGAAGGTACCGAAAAAGGGTCAGCGGATAAAATCGAAACCATATCTGAGTCGCGGCTCTGTCAACTTCATGAATTTCGGGCGCAAGACCGTCGACTATCTCAAGCCACTGGTTTTCGCTGATCTGACCAAGCTGTTTCTCAAATCGGGTATAATTATTTTCGTTCATAAATGCCTCGTAATATCAGGATAAAAGTGATCTCTAACAAGTGGAAAAAAATCAGAAAAGAAATTCTACATACAAATGCAATTTTGTGCAAAGATCGACTTGACAACTAAAATTGAAATACGTATATTCTGAAGTTTCGGACATTTGTCTGGTTAGGCTTTAAGACAGGAGTTTTAAGTCTGTTTGAAAACGCAGAAGGTTTGATTTTTTAAAGTCGAACCATTTGACAGTTATTGTGGCGTAAAACTGAGCGACGACGATCAGTACAAAATCGTTCCCGCGTTTAGGGTAAAAATATCGAGCCATCGGAAGCTTGCTATCCATTTACAAACCACGCCACAGAAAAGTTGAGAAGGGAATTGCCGAATTGACCTGCGTTTCAATAGAGATTCCCGGAAAGTTCTATTAGGTAAAATTTAGAAACACGTAGCCACTTGTGCTAACTGCCGAATTTAATTCGGTAAGAGGCAGGTTACGGGAAGTTTTACGCTTTAAAGAAGGATTTTATAGGTGGTCGCGGAACGCGCCAGACGAAGAGAATTTTATGCCAACAATAAATCAGCTAATTCGCAAAGGAAGAAAGCAGTTGAAGGACAAAACTGCGAGCCCGGCACTCCAGGGGAGTCCGCAAAAACGAGGTGTTTGTACGCGCGTTTATACGTCGACACCAAAAAAGCCGAACTCGGCTCTGCGAAAGGTTGCTCGTGTTCGTCTGACGAACGGGATCGAAGTTACAACTTATATACCAGGCATTGGACACAATCTTCAGGAGCACTCGATCGTATTGATTCGCGGCGGCCGCGTTAAGGACCTTCCGGGAGTTCGTTATCACGTGATCCGCGGAACGCTCGATTCATCGGGTGTTGAAGGAAGAAACCAGTCACGGTCGAAATACGGTGCAAAGCGCCCGAAAGGAAGCAAATAGCATTGATCATTGAATATCGCCCAATTCTCCGAGCGGGAAACCGACTCAGAAAAATGGCCCGTGTTAAATGACAAATGAAAAGTGAAAAGTTATGCCAAGAAGAAGAGTAGCAGTAAAACGAGAAATACTACCTGATCCGATCTTTAACAGCATCATGGTAACCAAGTTTATCAATGGACTGATGCTGACCGGTAAAAAATCGGTCGCTGAAAAGATCTTTTACGGCGCGATGGAGGAAATCGCGGAAAAAAGTGAAGATGAGCCGATGAAGGTATTTAAGGCGGCGATTGAAAATGTAGCTCCGGCGCTCGAAGTGAAATCGCGAAGGATCGGTGGTGCTACCTACCAGGTTCCGCTTGAGGTCGGAAGAGATCGAAGATATGCCCTGGCGATCAGATGGGTGATCGGATCAGCACGCGAACGCGGAGAGAAGACAATGAAGGACAGACTTGTTGGTGAGCTTCTGGATGCAAGCGCACAGCGAGGCGGAGCGGTTAGGAACAGAGAGAATGTCCACCGAATGGCAGATGCGAATAAGGCCTTTGCTCATTACAGATTTTAGATAGTTGCCCTCTTTATAAACGGGGATCGTTTAAGAAAATGTCAAAGATTAGCTTAGAAAAATTTAGAAACATCGGGATCATGGCGCATATTGACGCCGGAAAAACAACGACTACCGAGCGTGTGCTTTTCTACACAGGTGTTTCGCACAAGATCGGCGAAGTTCATGATGGCGCGGCCACGATGGACTGGATGGAACAAGAGCAGGAGCGTGGAATTACGATTACGTCCGCCGCTACTACATGTTTCTGGACCCGGAACGATGTCGAATATCGAATCAATATTATTGATACACCCGGGCACGTTGATTTCACAATGGAAGTCGAGCGGTCCCTGCGTGTTCTTGATGGCGCGGTCGCAGTTTTCGACGGCGTTGCAGGTGTTGAACCGCAATCCGAAACTGTTTGGCGGCAAGCAGACAAGTATCGGGTTCCAAGGCTCTGCTTTGTTAATAAACTGGATCGTGCCGGTGCCTCGTTTGAACGTTCCTTTAAGTCGATCGAGGATCGGTTAGGTGCAAACGCAATTGCCCTTCAGGTTCCGATCGGTGCTGAAGAGCACTTTCAGGGTGTGGTTGATCTGATCACGATGAAAGCCCTTCTGTGGAAAGATGAAACAAAGGGTGCTGAGTATGAGATAACGGATATTCCGGAGGATCTCCAGGCTAAGTCTGAAGAGGCTCGCGAAAAGATGGTTGAAGCCGTCGCCAGCGTCGACGACCATTTAATGGAAAAATATCTGGAAGGCGAAGAAATCACGGAAGATGAGATCCGGGCGGGTCTTCGTCGCGGAACACTTGAGCTGAAGATCGTTCCTGTTGTGATGGGAACTGCCTTCAAAAACAAAGGTGTACAGACGCTGCTGGACGCAGTGGTTGATTACATGCCAAGCCCATTGGACGTTGAGGCTATCGAAGGCGTAAACCCGGATACCGATGAAACCGAGAAACGGGAAGCGGATGCCGATGCCCCTTTTTCTGGTTTGGTCTTTAAGTTGATGGCAGACAAGCACTTAGGGCAGCTTTCGTTTGTAAGGATATATAGCGGAACGGTTGAAGCCGGCTCTTATGTGTTGAACACTGCGAAAAAGAATAGCAAAGAACGAGTTGGACGCATCATGCGCATGCATGCCAACAAGCGCGAAGATATTGAGAAAGCCTCGGCCGGCGAAATTATCGCTATCGGCGGAATGAAAAAGGTTACGACCGGCGACACGATCTGTAATCAGGAAAACCCGATCATACTGGAATCGATCGAGTTTCCGGATCCGGTTGTTCAGGTTGCCGTTGAGCCGAAAACTCGTGCCGATCAGGACAAGATGGGCGTTGCTCTCGGGCGTCTGGCGCAGGAAGATCCGAGTTTTCAGGTTACAACCGATCATGAAACGGGTCAGACGATCATCGCCGGAATGGGCGAGCTGCACCTTGACATTATTGTTGACCGAATGAAGCGCGAGTTTGGTGTCGAAGCGGGTGTTGGTAAGCCGCAGGTTGCCTATCGCGAAACGATTACGGTGCCGTCTGAAGGAAAAGAAATCTTCAAAAAGCAGTCCGGTGGACGTGGTCAGTTCGCTCATGTTGAGCTTCGAATTGAGCCCGCTCCCGGCGAAGGATTTGTCTTTGAAGACGAGATCAAGGGCGGTGCTATTCCGAGACAATTTATCAGGCCGGTTGAAAATGGAGTTAAAGATGCGATGCAGCGTGGTTATCTTGCGGGCTACGAGCTGGTAGATATCAAGGCCGTGCTTCACTTTGGCTCATTCCACGAGGTTGATTCGGATGAGCGTGCTTTCCAGATTTGCGGAAGTCTCGCTTTTCAGGATGCGGTCAAGAAGGCTAAGCCGGTACTGCTTGAACCCGTAATGATGGTCGAAGTGGTTACACCGGAAGAATATATGGGTGCGGTAAACGGCGACCTCAATCGCCGCCGCGGTCAAATCGAAAAAATGGAGCCGCGTCCGGGTAACGCGCAGGTGGTTACCGCCTATGTTCCGCTTTCTGAAATGTTTGGTTATACGACTGACTTGCGTTCATCAACCCAGGGGCGCGCTACATCGACGATGCATTTCGAACGCTACTCAAAAGCGCCGAGCAATGTATCGGAAGAAATTATTGCAAAGGTTAGAGGAGTTGCAACCTAAGGACGCAATACGATCTTCGCGATACGCAATTCGCTTGTTTGAAACTCGCAACATTGCATTTTTGCGTACCGCGTATTGCGAAATAGCGTACTACGAAAACTTTTAGGAGAAGAGAAAAGATTATGAGCAAAGAGAAGTTTGACAGGAGTAAGCCGCACGTGAATATCGGAACGATAGGACACGTGGATCATGGAAAAACGACGCTGACGGCAGCGATCACGACGGTGTTGGCGAAAGGC
>JABDJV010000336.1 GCA_013003295.1 Pyrinomonadaceae bacterium
GGTGTTGATATTTCACCGCTAAGCCAAGTAGAATAGGGTTTTGCTCTTTTAACTACAACGAATTATTTTTTTTAGACAACAAACGAATACTAAACCCTTTTGATTTTAGGTTCGTTTGTTGATTTTAATATTGTATTTGTCATTTTATGAATTTTCGCAATCTCTTGTCGCTTTCGATACTGACACTCTGCTTCGTTTCAAGTTCATTCCCGCATTTTGCCGAACCGGAAGCCGCAGGCTTCAAACTTGAGCGTGAACCGCTGGTGAGAATTGGACTTCTTAGAAATTCCTCCTCGGCCTTGATCTCCACGAAGGACTCTGCGCTTGCAGTGTCTATCGGCGGCGGCAATACGAGGGCTTTGAGCACGAATAGTTTGCGCGTTTCGTCCAGAAGTTATCGCCCCCCGACATACGAATACTACCGCTTTGAAATAAAGAACATCGAATCAAATGAATTGGCGAAGGAAATGGCCGCTCAGGTTGGCGGAAAAACTGGAAAGAAGCCCGCCGTATTTTCCAGTTCTGGTTCTACCGAGACCTGGCGGATCGAATTTGCCGAAGAAATGGAATCGCGAAGCGAAGCCGAAGCTTTTGTCGCCCAAATGACCGAGACCGGAATCGAGAATGTCGAGATCATTCCGATAAAATATACATCTCCTTCGGATGAATCGATTGAGCTGTCAAGACAGATAACTGCAAATCCAAAACTGTTGGTTAGAAGCTTGCTCCTGCCAAACGAAAGCAATTCGGTTTCCAGACCGGGTTACGTTCGGAAGATCTCTTCGAGCAAACCAATTCGAAGAAAAAACGCAAACATTCCGATAAATCGAAGTATCCGCGAAGTAACCGTTTCCGGAAGAGGGACCGGTGCTTCGTTTTCGACGCTACGGCCGGTCACGATCGGTTCGGTGAATAGCCGCGGTATAATCCGGCTGAACGGAAAGCGTTACCGCGGGAAAATGGAAGTTTTTGTAAATTCAAAGGGCCGCATAACGGTAGTAAATGTTGTTCCCATGGAACAATATCTACTAGGAGTTGTCCCCGCCGAATTGTCACTTCCTCAGCTCGAGGCTCAAAAAGCTCAGGCGGTGGCGGCAAGGACGTATTCAGTTGCAAATAGAAACGGATACGGACTCGAAGGCTTTGATATGCTCCCGACGGTTTGGTCCCAGGTTTACAAGGGGGTGCGTATCGAAACGAGAATGGGTTCACGCGCCGTTCGGGAAACGAGGGGGGTTGTGGCAACTTACCAGGGCAAACCAATAAATGCCATGTACACATCAACTTGCGGCGGCAGAACTGAGAATTCAGGCAATATTTATGAATTCGACGAGCCCTATCTCAGGGGCGTCAACTGCTCGCTCGAAGGCAAACTCCATTTTGCTCCCTTTCTGATCAAATCAGAGCGCGAGCCCGCATTGATCCGGAACGAGGCGAATTATGAAATGGTTCGACTGGCTTCGAAGCTGGCTGTGAATAATTATTTAATGATAACCAAGCGATTCGACGACGATTATTTTGAAGATCCGCCCGCTCAAACCGAACTTAAAAGTTGGATGAATCAGCTGGCGATCCGTTTTGGCAAACCTTTTCCCGTCGTCGATGAAGATTCTTCAAAGCCGCTCAAGTTGGCCAGAATTCTTCACCGGCTGATCTATACTCCGAATGCGGAAGAGAATGCCGATACACTGATGTCAGAGGCCGACGTCGATTACCAACTTTCTTTTTTAGATGCAGATGAAGTTCCGAAACAGGATCGTCTGATGCTTGCCGAGTTGATCAGAGACGGCTGGTTTTCGATATATTCCGATCTTACGATCAAGCCAAACAAGAAATACTCGCGCGGCAAGATCCTTCGCCTAATCGATCATTTTTACTCAAAGAAGAAGTGGTCACTTTCATTTAACAGCGGCACTGCCAACCCGACGGAAGACGGAAAGCTGATGATAAAGATGGGGCGCCGCGAAAAAGAGATCACCGTAAATCCAAATGTGTTTTTGTTTAGACAATTCGGCGACGCATTTTACCAGGTAAAAGAAACGGCAGTCGTGGGCGGTGAAAAAGTCAGGTATAAGACCAATGCGCTTGGCGAGGCGGTCTATCTCGAGGTCGATCCGATTGCCAAAACTACGGTTGCTGAGAGAATGTCGCCTTTTACGACCTGGCGGAAGAATCTATCGGCCTCTGCCGTTCGTGCGAGACTTGGCCGTTACGTAAAAGGGCTCGGAGCTTTGATCGATGTACGTGTAAAAAACAAGGGCTTTTCGCGCCGCGCCACCGAGCTGGAGATCATTACGACAAACGGGACCCATTATCTAAAAGGCGGTAAGATCCGCTCTGCGCTCCGGCTTCGCGAACAACTCTTTGTTATGAATAAACGCTACGGCTCAAATGGCAGGGTTGTACGCTACAACTTTGTCGGCCGCGGCTGGGGACACGGAATCGGAATGTGCCAATACGGTGCCTACGGCTTCGCAAAAATGGGTTTGAAATATGAGCAGATCGTGAGGCATTACTACAGCAATATCGAATTGACGAAGGCTTATTAAGTCCTTTTGGGATCAGCCGCAAACACAGCAATGATCAATTTCTCCCGTAATCAAACTATCGGTTCGCTGATTCTTCTGGGAATAATCTTATTCCTTGCATTGCTTCGCGCATTTTTCTCAATTTAAAATGGAATACCTGGCCGACATTCGTCCGCTCGAAGAAAAGGACTGCAGGATAATCTCGAAGGCGTTCGAGCAGCAAGACTGGGATAAACCTCAGAAACAATTTCAAACATATCTGGCCGAACAAAGTGCCGGAAAGCGATCCGTTCTGGTTGCTGAGATCGAGGAGAATTTCGCCGGCTACCTGACGATTTGCTGGAAATCTAATTATCAACCCTTCCGGCAAGCCAATATCCCGGAGATCGTGGACCTCAATGTACTGGAGAAGTTCCAGAACCGCGGAATCGGAAGCCAATTGATAAAAAAGGCGGAAGAATTAGTTGCCGAGAGAGCGAAAACTGTTGGTATCGCGGTCGGATTGTTCTCTGATTACGGAAAAGCCCAGAGGTTGTATGTGAAGAGGGGTTACATCCCGGACGGTCTTGGAATTTCACAGGACAATCGTTTTATTCGCCGCCGAGAAACGATTCGTATTGACGATGATTTAGCACTATATTTCACAAAAACGCTCCATCAATAGATAAGATCTTTTTTCGAACTTCTTTCCTGATTTTCCGGCGATCGATCTGTGGTAATCTGTGTTGATCCGTGGTTAAAACAACATCCAAAAATCCAATTTACGCCATTGCCGGACCGACCGCCTCGGGCAAGACTGAGATCGGTGTCGAACTTGCGCTGCGTCTCGGAAACGGCGAAATAATCAATTGTGATTCGGTACAGATCTACCGAGAGATCCAAATTGCGACGGCAAAACCTACAGAAGAGGAAAAAAAGGGAGTTCCTCATCATTTGATCGATTATGTTCCGCCGGCGGTTGACTATGCTGTAACCCATTGGGCCAAGGATGCCGATGAAAAGATACGCGAGGTCGAATCACGGGGCAAAACGCCGATTTTGGTTGGAGGAACGGGATTTTATCTGCGCACCCTCCGGGAGCCGCTTTTTGAGGGACCAAAGACCGATCAGGAATTGCGGGCTCGGTTCACGAGAATTCGAGAAAAAAAGGGTCCCGAATATTTATACAAGATGATCGAAAGGATCGATCCGGATGCGGCCGAAAACTTATTTCCGAGAGATTATCCAAGGGTCCAGCGGGCGCTTGAAGTCTACTTTCAGACTGGCGAGAAGCTTTCACGTCTTCAACGGAAGAGAAATGAGCCTCCCGAATATGCTTCAAGAATCAGGGTTTTTGTTTTAAAGCCGAATCGAAAGGATCTGTATGCAAGAATAAATGAGCGCGCCGCTAAGCATTTTGAAAATGGATTGGTTGAAGAAGTAAAAAGCTTGCGGAAACAGGGGCTCGGCGACGATTCCAACGCGCTTGGATCGCATGGTTATCGTCGGGTCTGCGAATTCCTACGCGGCGAGCGCTCGCTCGAAAGTGCGATCGAAAAAACCCAGCAAGACGTAAGAAACTATGCCAAAAGGCAATTCAGCTGGTTTCGCCGCGAAAAAAATGTCACCTGGCTCGAAGGGTTTGGAGACGACCAAAAAACACAGGAAAATTTGTGGGAATTGATCGGCCTTAAGCAAAAATAAATTAATTCTTGTCAGCGAATCCAAATCTGATATAATCACGGTGTTACCACAATTAAACCGAATGCTGAGAGCAATTTAAATGGAAAAGCATACTGCCCAGAATATCCAAGACGCCTTCCTTAACACAGCCCGAAGAGAAAAATCCGAAGTAGTTTTTCATATGATGGGCGGAGCTACTTTAACCGGAAAAATCAGGAGTTTTGATAAGTTTTCGGTAATTCTGGCGGTTGGTGACCAAGACGTTTTGGTCTTCAAGCACGCAATCTCCACGATCTCAGTAGAAAAGAAACAAGACCCGCAATTCAAAGTAAAATACCTTGGACGGAAAACTGATAACATTTGAAGGGATTGACGGCAGCGGCAAATCTACTCAAATGAGAATGCTCGTTGGCGAATTACGTCACAAGGAATACGACGTCCTAACCACGCGTGAGCCGGGAGGAACTCCTTTGGGGCGGCGTCTGCGCTCCGCTTTCCTGGAAACGGAGGAAAGCGTCGACCCGCTGGCGGAGCTCCTGTTATTTGCTGCCGACCGCGCTCAACACGTAAATTTCCTAATAAAGCCGGCGATAAAGGAGGGCAAGATCGTTTTGTCCGACAGATTTGCCGATGCGACCTACGCCTACCAGGGAGCCGGAAGAGGATTTCCCAAAAAGACCGTAAACGAAGTGATATCATTGGCAACCGGCGGCCTGAAACCCGATCTCACGCTCTTTTTTGACCTTCCCGTTGAAGTCTCGCTTTCACGCGCAAATCTGAGCGAAGAAAATGACAGAAAAAACAATCGTATGGATTCGGAAACGACCGAGTTTTACGAAAAAGTACGCGATTCGTATATGGAGATCGCGGAGAATGAACCCGATAGATTTAAGATAATCGACGCAAATCGATCGATCGAAAGAATCCAGGCGGATGTGGTCTCAATCGTAACGAAGTTTTTGGAGAGCGAGAGCCAGTCGTTCGTCAGGGTAGAAGAAAATGTTTGATGAATTACTCGGAAACGAGCAATTGAAGGAGACTTTTGTACGGCTTACCAAATCCGGACGAATTCCCCATTCCGCACTGTTCGTTGGAAGATCCGGGATCGGTAAAAAGCTTTTCGCGCTCGAGATCGCCAAGTATTTTGCTTGCAAAACGCCGGTGGAATTTGCGAGTTGCGGAAATTGCACCTCTTGTATCCGTGGTTCAAATTTTATCTACCCAAGGTTTGACGATAAAGACTCTCATAAAAAAGTAATATTTAGTGAGCATCCGGATATTGGAACAGTTATTCCCTATCGAAATAATATTTTGGTAGATTCGATTCGCGATCTCGAAAAAGAGGCTAATTACCGCCCATACGAAGCGAATGCCCGCTGCTTTATAATTGACGACGCAGACCGGCTAAATGATGCCGCTTCCAACGCGCTTTTAAAAACACTTGAGGAGCCCGCGGGAACGACCTATATATTTTTGATCGCCTCAAATCCGAATTCTTTGCTGCCAACGATCCGTTCCCGCTGCCAAATGTTCCGTTTTTCGCCTCTTCAGCCTGAAATGATCGAGGAATTGCTCTTCGAAAAAATGGAACGATCGAGTGAGGATGCAAAATTCTTGTCGAAAATTTCTAACGGCAGCATCGGAGGAGCGGTCAACGCCGATGCAGATTGGCTGAGTCGAAGGGCCGAATTCTTGCTGAGTCTTTTGGAAAACATCACATTTAATCGGGATTTCCTGACAATTTTACAAACTGCCGAAGAACTCAATGATGTCAAGGACAAGGATCAATACGAACTGTCGCTAAAGGTGCTTCAGACGATCATTCACGATATTTTACTTTTAAAGACTTCCAAAGAAGGCGGCGAAATCGTAAACGATCATTTTTCCGACAGACTCGAAATACTAGCCGCTAAGGTAGATATTCTGACGCTGGCGCGTTGGCAATCCGAAGTTGATCTTTTGCGAAAGAACTTGCGGTTCAACCTCAATCGCAAAATTGCGGCCGACGCGCTTTTTTTGAAAATGGCTGGCTAGATTGAAATAAAAATGCGTTCAAAGTATATAATTCAAGTAGTATGAAAGAGGCGATTCAAAGCGGATTTGATCGATTGCTGGCCGGGGGCGCACTTCTCCTTTTTACGGTTGGCTGCATATTCGTCGGCTATTTTAACCCCTCAACGGCCGGCTTTTTCCCGGCGTGTCCCTTACTTACGATAACCGGTTTTGCGTGTCCCGGCTGTGGTCTGACCCGAGGCTTTCACGCATTTTTTCAAGGCGACGTCCTGACCGCATTGAGTTTTAATGCGCTCATTCCAATTTATTTGGTTGGTTTTTTGTATCTGGCCGGTATGCTGCTTTCGATAGTCGTAAGGGGCAAGAGTCTGCCGTATAAGATCGTGGCGCCGAGTTTTTTTAGCTTCTACCTGGTTGTATCGATCACGTTCGGAGTGTTGAGGAATATTCCTGCCTACCCTTTCACCGCCTTATTTCCCTAAAGACTTTTAACCTATTTGAACGAGCGGTTTCTCTTCGGTAAGAGGCTTTGCGCTTTTACCCTCTTTCCGCAGGATTTCTACTTCCTTTACAAATTCCTCAACGATGTCTTCTCCGGAAACCTTTCTCATTGGAACACCGTCTTTGAAGATCATTCCTACCTGCCTGCCAAAAGTGATACCGAGTTGAGAATCATGCGCTTCACCGGGACCATTTACCGCACATCCCATAATTGATAAATGAAGTGGTTCTTCAATATGCTGCAGCCGGCGTTCTACCTCGGTGACGATGCCTACAAAATCATCGACTGCCAGACGCCCACATGTCGGACATGCGACGACCGTAACACCGCGCTCACGCAATTCAAGGCTCTTGAGAATCTCCCAGCCGACCCGAATCTCTTCGTCGGGTTCCGCGGCGAGCGAGACCCGAATGGTGTCGCCGATCCCGTCATAGAGCAAGACCCCCAAACCGATCGATGATTTTATCGTGCCGCCAAACGGTGTTCCTGCCTCGGTTACCCCAAGATGAAGCGGGTAATCGACCTTTTCAGCCATCAATCGATAGGCTTCGATCGTACGGCGTGCATCCGATGCCTTTAGTGAGATAACTATGTCATTGAAGTTTAGGTCCTCAAGGATCCTGACGTGCCGTAAACCCGATTCGACCATCGCCTCAGGAGTTGCTGTGCCGTATTTCTTTAGAAGGTCTTTTTCTAGCGAACCGCCGTTAACGCCGATCCTGATCGGCACACCTGCCGCTTCAGTTGCTTTTACGACTTCCTTTACCCGGTCGATCGAGCCAATATTTCCCGGATTAATACGAAGCTTGTCAATTCCCGCATCCAGCGCCATCAGGGCCAATTTATAGTGAAAGTGTATATCTGCAACAATGGGAATATTGACCTTCTTGCGGATTTCTTTCAGTGCAACGGCGGCTTCCTTGTTGGGCACGGCTATCCTCACGATCTCACAGCCCGCCTCAACCATCTTGTCGACCTGCGCCACGGTTTCTTCGACATTCTCCGTATCGGTTTTGGTCATTGATTGGACCACGACAGGCGCACCGCCTCCGATTTGGACGTTTCCGACCATTATCGCTTTAGATTTTCTAGTCATAAATTCCTGAGGCCTTTAGAATCCTATCAATCGGGCAATGTCGAAATACATCACAACCGCAAAGAGAATAAGTATCAGACCAAGACCGGCAAGCTGGATCTTTTCCTTGATCGCCATCGAAAGAGTCATTCCAAACATCGCCAATACCGCTTCGATACCCAGGACAGCGATCTGCCCGCCATCAAGCAATGGGATCGGCAGCAAATTAAAGATGCCCAAATTAAGACTGATCACCATTAGCAAGGGAAACAAGCCAAGAAAACCAGCCTGTCTTACCACTTGGGCAATGATCTGGACGATCCCGACCGGCCCGGCGATTCCGCCTTCTTTTACCGATCGCTCACCCGCGAACATCTGCGCAAATGCTTTTCCGGTCAAACGGAGAACACGCCAGTTGGATTCAACAGCGAATCCAGCCGCGCCAACTACTCCAACCGAGTCCCGCGCAACACTCAACCCGCTTCCCGGCCTGATTCCGACCTGAAACTTACCAGAATCGGTCTTGGCTGCGACCATGGTCAGCTCCTTTCTTTCGCCGTCACGGTTTACGACGATATCCATCGGACTGTCCTTTGCTTCACGAATGGTTCTTACGACCTCCCTCCATGTCGGCATCTGTTTACCATCGATGGAGACCACAATATCCCCGGCCTTCATACCGGCTGCCGCGGCTGGTTTGCCTTCGTCAACTGTTCCGATAACAACAGTCTCAACCTCACCTTGCGGCGTCAGATCGAGAACCCCCAAGGTGTTTCCGCCGTCAGTTATCTTAGTCGGAACAACCGTCAACGAAACTCTCTTTCCCGCTCTTTCAACAACGATCGGAACCTCTTTTTCCGGGAGCAGAAGAGTGTCCTCCTGAATCCTCATCCAGGTAGGGTTCTCCGTTCCGTCATAAGCAACGATCCTATCGCCCACCTTGATTCCGGCTTTGTCAGCGGCGCCATCGGTTTTTACCGCGCCGACGATCGGAGCCTGAACCGAGGGTACACCCTGAAATATCGCTATTCCAAACGGAATTGCCAGGGCCAGGACGATATTCATAAATGGTCCGCCGAGCATTACCAGCAACTTCTGCCATCGCGGTCTCAGCTCATATAACTCGGGTTTAGGCACTTCTTCGCCCTCGCTGCTTCCGCCTTCCAGAGAAGATGTCGCTTCGTCTCCGTAAAGCTTTACGTAAGCGCCGAGCGGAATCGCGCTGATCCGGTAATCTGTGTGGCCTTTTTTAAAACCCCAAATTCGAGGACCGATGCCAAAAAATGAAAATGCCTCAACGCGCATTCCAAGCATCCTGGCAACAATAAAATGTCCAAATTCATGAATATTTATAGCGACGCCGAGCACGAAAACGACTGCTAAGACTACTAGTAAAATATCGGGCATAATATGATTTCTCTGTCTATAAAAAGTCTCTAAATTTAGAAACGAATAATCTGGTTAAAGTTGCAAATTAAAGTTTATGTCCGGGGGTTAGGCGAGTCAAACTAATTTATCGAACTTGCCAAAACTGACATTTCAGAAATAACGGATCTCGCTTCCCCGCGCGCCCAGGCGTCGGCATCCAAAACCGCTTCAAGACTATCGACTGCGGTCGGGTGGTGTTCGGTCACTAATTTTTCGTTTATTTCTGCAATTTCGCTAAGTCGGATGTTTTGATCCAGGAATGCCTGAACAGCGATCTCATTTGATGCGTTCAACACTGCAGGTGTCGTTCCGCCTTTTTCCAGAGCCTTGTATGCGAGCGCCAAATTCGGAAATCGCTCAAAATCCGGCTTTTCAAAAGTCAGGTTGGAAATCTCGGCAAAATCTATCGGCGGCAAAGAATTCGGAGCCCTCTTAGGATAGGTGATCGCATATTGAATTGCATGCTGCATATCGGTCACGCCAAGTTGCGCGATCACCGAACCGTCAACAAGCTCGACCATCGAATGTACGACCGATTGCGGATGAACCACTACATTGATCTCGTCACCATCAAATCCAAAAAGCCAATGCGCTTCGATAACTTCGAGCCCTTTATTCATAAGGGTTGCCGAATCGATCGAGATCTTGTCGCCCATATCCCAAGTAGGATGATTCAACGCTTCTTCACGCGTCGCATTTTCAATATCTTCTTTGGTTTTATTCAGGAACGGCCCGCCCGATGCGGTCAATATCAAGCGTTTCACTTCGGCGAGTTGTTCACCACGAAGGCACTGGTGAAGCGCATTGTGCTCTGAATCGACCGGAAGGATCTCGGCTCCGTTTCCATCAGCGGCTTTGGTCATCAATTCGCCTGCCATAACAAGCGTTTCTTTATTTGCCAGCGCGATCCGTTTTCCGGCTTCGATTGCGCGCAGTGTCGGCACAAATCCAACGGCGCCAACCGTTGCCGAAACGACTGTCTCTACTTGTTCATGTGTTGCGATCTCGACAAGACCGTCTTCTCCGATCAGGATCTTTGGCGTATCGACGATTCTCTTCGAATGCAGTTTTTCAAGCAATTGATTTGCGCATTCATCATCACTGCAAGAAACAAGTTCAGGCTTGAACCTGACTATCTGGTCTGCAAGAACGTCCATATTTCGCCCTGCTCCAAGCGCAACGACGTTTATGTTTCCAAGATGTTCGGCGACTTTTAAGGTGTTACAGCCGATCGAACCGGTCGAACCCAAGATTGAAATATTTGTTGATTGCATAACAAGAAACGAAGGAGAAATATTAACATAGATAGAATTGGATTAGAATTAGGGTATTCGCTCAAAATGACCCTGTGGATTTAAACTGCCATAAGCATTTATTTTGGCAACGATAACTCACGCTTATACCTCTAAGCTTCAGGTTTAACCAAAACCTTCCCTTCCCGCACACACTCTTCCCTACCAAAATAGACTACTTGATAGTTCCTACCTGGAATCTTCAACGGAGGTAATAAATGAAGAAACTTTTAACACTAACATTCGTAATTTCAGCACTTTTACTTGGTGCGATGTCCGTTTCGGCGCAATCTTATAAATATAAGAAGACCAAGGCCGTCAAAGGCGTTAAATATAACAACAACGGGTATTACAACCGCAACAACCGGCATTACAACCGCAACAACGGGTACTATAATCGCCGCGTTGCTTACACTTTTTATAAGACCAAGATCAAGTGGAAGTATGGACGTAAATATAAGCATACATACAAGGTTACGGTGCTACGCAATGGACGAAAAATCGTAAAACTTGTGAATGTTAAGCCGGTCCGCCGACACTATCGCGTTCACACCTACTACACTTCAAAAATCGTCCACCGAGGATGGAAAACATATCGTTTAACCTACAAAGTTAAACATTTTCGAAATGGTCGAATCAAGAAGAAACTCGTTAAAAAGCAGCGTATTTACAGAAAATACTACTGGTAAAAATGAGTTGGTAATTTAACCAACACCTAAGCAAAAAACTCACAGGCGACAAGGCAAAATAATTGTCATCTGTGAGTTTTTTTTCATATCCAAAACGCTAAAACTGCAGAGGATTTTTATCGCGGATAAACGCCTTTATCTCGCTGCTTTTTTCGTGCTGTTCGATCCAGGTCTTAAAATCCTTTATCTTCCTATAATCGTCTTCGCCAAATTTTTCGGCGTAGATTTTCTCAAGAGCCTGGCGGGTTTCTTCTTTTTTTACTTCCTCCTGCCAATGATCGGTAAAAACCTTGTTCAATTCATCATGCAGATTTCGACTTCGAAGGGTTGCCCACTCATCGGAATCAAGCCATACACCGGCACAATTTCCGCAACGGTCGATCTTAAATGCAATATTCCGGCCGATCTTGTATTTCACCAAAATCCTTCGACACTGTGGACATAGCTTCGCCAATTCAAACTCGCGGATCGTAAATGCGGCTTCATCAGAGCTTGGTATCTCCGGCAGCCTACCCTCCAGCCCAGCCAGCCAACGGTTGTAATTATCGCTCGATATCCATTTTCCAAGACATTTCGAGCAGACTTCAGCAAAAAGATTCGGCTCGATCTCTTTCGATTCAAAGTTTTCCTCTTTACAAACGGGGCATTTCATAATCATTCTCCACTGGGAGCGCGGACATCCCTGTCCGCAACGCCGCTTGCGGCGTATTGGCGTTATCTAAATAAGGATTTCATGCCTGTGCAAACTTGCGGACAGGGTGTTCGCACTCCGGCCCTAGCGATCTTCAGAGAATTCCATCGGGGCATCTAGTGGATGCGATTTCTCGTCACCCGCAGCTTTTTTCCTGGCTAAAAACTCGTTAAACTCATTCGATTTGTTTTTCGGCACACTCAAGGTTTTCCAGTTTTCGGATCGAAAGTGTTTCGCCAGGAAAGTGATCTGTCCGATATGATAAGCGTAGTGGGTTAACTGCCGATTGATCGCCTCAGCAACAGTGTGCGCCTCACCGCGAATCGTCACCGTCTTCTCAAAATCTTCCAGCGTCAAAAGCCTAAGCGAAGCAAAAAGTATTTCCCAACTTTCATCCCAACGATCCATCAATGATTCCCGTGTTTCATCGGTCAATTCAAACTCCGTATCGCGGTGACGGTCCGCTTTTTCGCCGTCGGTCGTCAGGAAATCCGTCCAGCGCGAACGCATGTTCCCGGAAATATGCTTAACAATAATCGCGATCGAATTCGATTCCCCGTCCAAGCGAAAGAAGAACTCTTCGTCTGATACCTGTGCAAGCGCCTTCTCAGCCAATTTCTTATAGCTTCGAAAAGTCGTGACGGAATCTTCCAAATAGTTTTCAAGAATTTTCATAATGTATGCGGATCGTAATTAGTACCGCCTTCTCTACATTAACCAACCTTTGCCCGGAAATCTAGAGAATACTTTGCAGCAACAATGCTTTATTTTTTCACTAAAACATTTACCTTTTTTCAATTTCGTCATAGACTTACTTAATAAATACGCCTCAAGGCAACTATATTTCGGAGGTAAGCCATCATAATGGGCAACGATTTATCAAATTCAGGAAGTGACTTAGGAGCTGATATGAGTTTAACCGCTGCGGCTATCGAGACAAATGTAACCGGCAAACTAGAGGATGGACAGGATCTGACCGTTTCAAAGAAATTGCAGAAGGCCGAAAAGCCCGTTGTCACCAAAGAAACGCCGGATTTTGAGCTTACCCAAATGGCTGCCGGTGGCAATCTTGAGGCCTTCGAAATGCTCTACACGAAATATCACCGACGTGCTTACAGCCTGTGTTTACGAATGACAAACAGCGTTTCGGAAGCTGAGGATCTCACCCAGGAAGCCTTTATCCAGCTATTTAGAAAGGTCGGAAGTTTTCGCGGTGATTCTGCATTTACAACCTGGTTTCATCGTCTAACGGTAAATCAAGTTTTGATGCACTTTAGAAAGCGCAGTTACAAGAACGAAAAAACTACCGAAGATGGTGAGGTTCCGGAGCACTTGATTCCGCAGCCGAAAGGCAAGGCTAATTTACCGATCCTGAATCGAATTGATATTAACAACGCCGTATCGCAATTGCCACCGGGCTATCGATCGGTGTTTTTGTTGCATGATGTGGAGGGTTTTGAACATTCAGAAGTGGCTAGAATGCTCGGAGTTTCCATCGGGACATCGAAATCGCAACTACATAAAGCGCGCCTAAAACTGCGTGGACTGCTCATGAAGCAAAGCCTGTAAAATCGAGTTGGCGGCGATTTCTTTATAAATCGCAAAACATCCGATATTACGGGTTTCCGTGGCAACCAAATGTGACGTTTAGCAATCTTATACTTTGAAACTTAAGAAGGATTGTTAAGCAAAAATTGGCAAACATTTTAACAGGTAAAATTTAAGAAAGAATTACGTGACAACGGGTCGGATTTTGCGAAAATGAGCTGTGAGAAATATCAAAAACTGATTAGTGAGAGCATAGACGGCGCAATAGATTTGTCGTCTTCGCGTGATCTTGGCGCGCATCTTTCGATTTGTGCCGAATGCTCAAAAATCAATGAAGATTTTCATGCCATTACCAATTTCTACGAAGAAGGCTTTGCGGAGGATTCGATTCCGCCAAATTCTCAAGCTCTCTGGTGCCGAATTAACAATATAATCGAAACAGAGGTCAAAGCGGAGCTGCTGGAAGAGGAAACGAAGGC
>JABDJV010000343.1 GCA_013003295.1 Pyrinomonadaceae bacterium
ACGGAATAGTTTTCCTTGACCGAATGTCGGCATTAAAGAGAGAATTGTCGAAACGAAAAATAAGGAAGCTAAAAAAATCTGGGGAATGGGATTAGACTATGGCCATTGAAGACACGAAAACGACCACGGAAATAGGTTCGAGCCGCGAACTAAACCAATATTTGCAGAGCGGCTGGACATTGATTCTGAGCTACACAAAGCACGAACACGATACACAGGAGCCATGTTTCGTGATCGGATGGCAAAATGACGATGAACCGGTATATCCTGAACTGCTTGACCGCTGGGAAAGACAGGAGATGATGAAGGACACAGGGAGTCTGGGGTAGCCAACAAAGGAATGTCCGTACTTCTGTTGTTTTACGAAATTCACGATAAGGTCACCCCGGTCTTTGAGGTGTATCGATTATTTTTGGTTGTTGGTGGAATCGGGTTGGCTTTGGGTTTTCTTCGTTGGTGGCTAAGCGCCATTTGGCTGATTTTTCCGGTTTATTTCGCTCTGATATTTCTGGAAGAATTACATTCGCTTCGTGTCGATCTGACGTCTTATTTCGGAGATAGCTATTTGTGGCATTCTTACAATGCTTACGCATTTGGGCTCGGATTGAACTTGTTGGGTGTTTTCGTCGGATTTAGGAAACGAAAAAAGAATAGAACTGAGTAAATAGAAACTATGCAAACACAAAGAACATTAGATGAATTTAAAAACGAACCGTTTACAGACTTTTCCGTTGCCGAAAATAAGAAGGCGATGGAAGAGGCCCTGGCCAAAGTAACCGGCGAACTGGGGCAGAAATATCCGGTGGTTATCAACGGCGAAAAAATTGAACTCGATACCCATTTTCAAAGTATCAATCCCTCCGATAAAACCCAGATCATTGGGGAGTTTTCAGATGCGGATCGAGATGCCGAAACTCTTGTAAACCGGGCGATCGATGCGGCGACGAACGCTTTTCAATCCTGGCGCAACGTCTCTCCCGAAGTGCGTGCCGAATATCTCTTCCGGGCCGCCGATATAATTCGAGAAAGAAAACACTATTTTTCGGCGTGGATGGTCTTGGAAGTCGGTAAAACCTGGGCGGAAGCCGATGGAGACACGGCTGAAGCGATTGATTTTCTAGAGTTTTACGGGCGGGAGATGATCCGTTGGGGCGGAGATCAGCCGATAACGCCCTCACCTTATAGCGAAGAAAATAAATTTGAATACATTCCGCTTGGGGTCGGCGCGATAATACCGCCGTGGAATTTCCCGCTGGCGATCATGGCTGGAATGACGATGAGTGCAGTTGTAACCGGGAACACCACCATATTGAAGCCATCTCCCGATGCCCCGACGATCGCTTATAAGTTTATGGAAGTTCTCGAAGAGATCGGCTTGCCGGACGGCGTTGTTAACTTTGTGGCCGGCAGCGGGACGGCAGTTGGTGAATTGATGGTTTCACATCCAAAAACAAGATTTGTCTCGTTTACAGGCTCAAAAGCAGTCGGTTTGAAAATTTACGAAGAAGCCGCAAAAACCCGTGAAGGACAAAATTGGATGAAGCGGGTCGTTGCTGAAATGGGGGGCAAAGATGCGATCGTTGTGGCGGACGATGCAAATTTAGATGAGGCCGCCCAAGGTGTCGTCGCTGCAGCATTTGGATTTCAAGGTCAGAAGTGTTCAGCCTGCTCGCGCCTTATCGTTGACGAAAAAGTTCATGATGAGCTTATGGAAAAAGTCGTTGGGCTAACGGAAAAACTAAAACTTGGAAGCCCAAATTACCCGGATACAAGCTTAGCCGCGGTGATCAACCAAAATTCGTTCGATAAGGCGACGGGTTACATCCAGCAGGGGATCGCTGAAGGCGGTGAAGTCGTGGCAGGTGGAAAGGCGACGGATGATGACGGGTTTTTTATCGAGCCGACGATTATTGACAACGTAAAACCAAAGACCACGATCGAACAAGAGGAAATCTTTGCGCCGGTTCTTGCGGTTATCAAAGCCGATAATTATGATCATGCGCTTGAGATCGCCAATGATACTCAATATGGATTGACCGGATCAGTTTATTCGGAAAGCGACGAGAGACTTGAACGGGCGAGACGAGATTTTCATGTGGGAAATTTATATCTCAACCGAAAGTGTACCGGCGCGTTGGTAGGTGTTCACCCGTTTGGCGGATTTAACATGTCCGGCACCGATTCGAAAGCCGGAGGGCGTGAGTATTTGCTGCAGTTTATGCAAGGAAAATCAGTTGCGAAGAAAAAGTAATTGTTTGAAAAATCCAGACTACACAAATTGGTTAGGAATTTAAGTTTATGAAAAGATATTCAACACGTACGGCACTATTTTCGATACTGGTGATCGCTATCTCATTTGGCTCGATCCTCGGACAACAATCGAAATCGACGATCTTTGCTGTTTTGAACGATGGCAAAGCCCTTGAGCCGATCGCACATATTGAAGACAAAAAACTATCGGCGCCGGTAAATGGCAGCGATGAGTTGTCTAAGAAGGTTACTTTCGCCGCGGCCTACTATAAGCCGAAGGCCGTATACAAACTCATCTTTGGCGGCGCTGACGCAGGAATTGTAACGGTTGAAAGTTCGAGCCCGCAGTCTGAGTGCTCGTCAAACATGGCTCAGGCTTCAGTGATCTCAAAGCGTACGAGGCTGCGAGGTTTTATTATGGGATTGGCAACCGATCTCGCTCCGGCAAAAGCCGGGTCAGGTGTGCGCCGCTTGCCGACTCCGGCGGAACGAAGCGAGATCGAATCGTTGGTTAAGGCGGAGTTTGTGAAGCAGAAGCTGCCCAAAAACAAGATGGCCGATCTTAAGTATCACAATTTGACGGCGATGGATTTTGACGGGGACGGTATTGCCGAGCAGGTTGGTTCATTTTTTATCCCGACACCAAAGCAGCGCGCATTGCTTTTCTTTATAGCGTGGAAGGGAAAAGATGGTAAGTATCGATTTGGCTACAAGGATTTTCGCACGGTAAAAGAAAGCGAAGTAATGAATGAGGAAATTGAAACC
This sequence comes from Pyrinomonadaceae bacterium, assembly GCA_013003295.1. Classification (GTDB taxonomy): domain Bacteria; phylum Acidobacteriota; class Blastocatellia; order Pyrinomonadales; family Pyrinomonadaceae; genus Aridibacter. The sequence continues at coordinate 3,016 of JABDJV010000343.1, forward strand.
CTGGATACGGGGGTTTACAACGAACTTCTACTGGATGTTTACGATTACAACGGCGATGGAATTAGTGAGGTCTTTACGATCCTGCAGGGATTTGAGGGAAGCACGTTCAACGCCTACGAAATAAAAGACGGAAAGTGGGTTAAGGCATATGAGTTCGCAAACTATCACTGCGGTTTTTAGTCTTCGCGTTTCCAGAAAACGGCAGCGGCATGGAAGTCTTGCGGAATTCCATGCCGGTTTTTTTTAAGTATTTTGTCCGCTTTGAATTGTTAGAGGAAAATTGGGAGAAGCAGTTATGCTCAGGCATTCTAGTTTAGTGAAGCTTTATGTTTTTATTGTTTTGGTTTCGGTCTCAGGGGGATCGTTTGCTCAAACGGTTAACACAAACTTTCCGACGAAGCGGAAAGAGACACCTCAAACCTGGGAGCGTGACGGGTTAAACGCAATAAAGGAAAGACGTAAGACGAAATATGAGCGGAGAAAAGCAAAGAATGTAATACTGTTTATAGGGGATGGGATGAGCGTCTCAACTGCTACCGCGGCTCGGATTCTTGAAGGACAGCTACGGGGCGAGAGCGGTGAGGAGAATTACCTCTCGTTTGAACGATTCCCCTTTACAGCGATTTCAAAGACATATAGTGCAAATCAACAAACCTCGGATTCCGCGCCAACTGCGGCTGCAATGTTAACGGGTCAAAAAACAAATGAGGGTCTGATCTCCGTCAACCAAAAAGTTCAGCGCGGGGATTTTCGATCGGCTTTGGAAAACAAATCGAAAACCTTGCTCGAAATGGCAGAAGAAAAAGGGAAATCGACCGGAGTCGTTTCTACGGCGAGATTGACTCATGCGACTCCTGCCGCTTGCTATGCACACTCGCCGGATCGGGGCTGGGAATCGGATGCAGATATTCTGGATTCAGGAAAAGATGCTTATGAATCGGCGTTCCCGGATATCGCCCGCCAACTGATCGAGTTTCCCTTTGGCGACGGGTTGGAAGTCGCACTTGGGGGCGGGCGTTTGAAATTTCTGCCGAAAGAATTGAAGGATCCGGAATATCCTGACGATGAAGAAGCGGTCGGTGATCGGCTCGATAAGCGTAATCTGACTGAGGAATGGAAGACGCGGCGCAAAAGATCGGAGTACGTTTGGAACAAGGCGCAATTTGATGCGATTGATACACGGCAAACGGATCACCTGCTGGGATTATTTCAACCCTCACACATGCTGTACGAACATGACCGCGCAAAAGACAAAGCCGGTGAACCGTCGCTTTCGGAAATGACTGCAAAGGCGATCGATATACTGTCAAAAAACAAAAAGGGGTATTTCTTGATGATCGAAGCCGGAAGGATCGACCATGCCCATC
>JABDJV010000373.1 GCA_013003295.1 Pyrinomonadaceae bacterium
CTGCGGCCGCGTGTGCTCGTTGCCGGACTGCTTCGATATGTCCTGGTCAAATTTTGAAGAGTGGTGATCGTCCCGCCGGCTAACCCGACTGAATTTGTCGCAACAGCATATTCATAGCGCCCGGCACTACCGGATGTGAAACCTCTGCCGGTGCCATCTCCCGCACCATAGTTATTGTTATTCGAAGAGTTGATCTGGGCATTCTGCACCTGCATCACTAAAAGCAGATCGCCGGGTTCGATTGCATTAAAAGCACTTTGAGGATTTGTCACCGCACTGACAGGAATAGAATTGCCCGTTGTAGTTGCAGTTACGGGTGACGGGTAATATGTATTTATGACGCCGCTGATATTAGCGGGCCCATCGTCTCCCGGAATCGCACAAACTTGAGAATGTGCGCCCTGAGCGGTCAGCAGAAGGGTTACCAAAACCGCAGCAAACGACGATATTACACTTTGCGCCAACCGCGGGGCATTAAACGAAATTTGTGCCTTGGCACATCTGATCAACCGCACAAACGAAAGAACCGGTAAGAAATTCAATGCTGGCACTACAGCATAGAATTGCTCACGATCTACTTTATTTTTGTTTGATTCTAAATTCATTTTCCCAAAATCAAGCATTCCTATTTCTTATCTGCAATTCGGGGATGCTTTGAGTCACGTTTCTTGTCCTCATTCGATTTGAGACCTTCTTTACTCGTTCCGAAAAGATCGAATAGTCTGGAAACCTTCGTTGAAAGTACAAAATAGAAGCCGCTTCGATTGTAGACGCTATTGTCTGTAAAGCCATAGATCTCTTTCGACTTGGCAAAGTTATAGCCGCCGCCGATTCTCAGATCCGGCGTTGCCCAATAACCGGTCTCTGCCCCGAGCCAACGATTTTGCGAACCACTTGAAGGCTGATACATAAACCTTCCCTCACCGGCAACATCCCACCAGCGGTCAAGCCGGTATTGGGCTCGTCCTTGAATCAGGTAGGTGAAGTTGCTTGTAAACGGCAGATTCGGGGTTTTGTCAGCCGTGTGTTTTAGTGCAAGGCGCCCGTAGAGTTCGAGACGCCGCGTTGTTTGATGGAAACCGTCTACGGAAAGTATGTCGTTGCGAATCTCGTTCGGCACCTCGCCTTCTTTGTTTGAGAAGAGGCTTTCACGGTGTTGGTAGCCAAAAAGGACGCCATATTTGTCGGTATCGTGAGGACGGATAGCCAAAGCCAATTGACCATTCATCACTATATTCTTTCGACCGTTGAAATCTATATCGGCATATTGGAAACGCCCGAGTGTTGTCCAACCGGGTTTGAGTTTCCCGGCCGACCCCAACGAGAATATGTGTCCAAAACCCTCGCGGTCCCGAAGTTCGTATCTGAACGATGTCCGGAAGTTTTCATCCGGGAGCCAGTTGGCACCAAACGAGAAATTATTGTAGCTCTTGCCTTCGCCGGCCAGATGGAATGCGCGTTCATAGCCAAAATCAAATGCCACCTGTTTATTGATCGGCAAACGGTTCTTCAACCCGATGATCGAGAAACTATCAGTTCCGTTTATTCCGTTTTCGATCTGGTATCGTCCGCTCAGGCTCGTATATTTTCCAAACCGGGTTTCAACGCCAAGCGCGGTTTCATTTCTTGCTTTTGACGAAGCGAATCCGGTGCCGGCCGTATCGGAGATCGGAGTGATCGGATTTGAAGCGAGCCTTTGGGTAAAGAATACCTTTGTAAAATCGTTTACATGATAGTTAATGGCAAAGGTTGTTTGATTGGGATACGAAGGATCTTCGTCGCCGAGGTTCTGCTCGCGTTTTGCTGTCAGCTCGATCTTACTGGTCGGACGATAGTTAGCACCTACGGTGATCAGGTTGGAAACAACGTTATTATCCGATTTGCTATCGGAAAATCTGCGCATGCTGTACCCAAAATCGAGCCTAAACTTGTCGCTCAATGTTTGTGTCCAGTCCAGCGCCGCCGTGACGCGATTGTTATCTACCTTGTCAGTTAGGTTTTTCTCGCCGACAAAGTTTACTCGCACGGTGCTGTTCTTAAAAGGCTTCGTTTCAAATACGATCGCGCCGCGGGTTGTTCCGGGCGTGACGGTTGCCCCAAAGGGGTTGTAAAAGTTCCTTGAAGCGGAATAGCCGTCAAACCTCAATGCACTCTGCATAAATGGGAGCGGCTGATCGACTGATACAAAGAACGCGTCGCCGTTGTATTCTCCGTTACCGCTAGGATCATTATTAAAGAATCCAAAGCCCCGATTTAGAGTTCCATTGCTTCTTGCCCATTCGAATTCGAGCTTTCCTTTATTCGGAAGTACAAAAGAACCATCAACTCCGCCTAGCTGGAAAGGCGAAGAATCAGTCTGTCTTTGGTTAATATATGA
>JABDJV010000382.1 GCA_013003295.1 Pyrinomonadaceae bacterium
GGTGAATTTATTTCAATTTTGAAATTATTGTATTTCGGTATGCGTAGAGCATTCGCGCAACATCGTCGATCTGATTTCGCAATTCGCCTGTGTTTCCATAGTTAAGATCGTTAACCAAAATCAAATAGTAGCGAACCTCCTCCAAGGAGCCTTGTGCAATATTTAAAAAACGCGCCTTGTCTCGTATTCCTTCTTTCTTAAATCCTTCAGAGATATTTGCCGAAATCGAAATGGCCGCTCTTCTCATTTGTGCGGTTAGTGAGTAGATCTCCCTCTTAGGAAATCCGCTGCTAAAACGATAGACATTTAATACGAATTTGTGGGCCTTCTGCCATACTACGAGGTCTTGAAACGATTGTGAGGTCATTTTTTTCTCCTTCGTTTTTTACTTGGGTTTTTTTGTGAGATTACTTCTACTTCCTACTTGCTGTCTCCTGTCTCCTACCATGTGCGGACTGTCTCTGTCTCCTGTCTTGCCTCCTGCCTTTCCCCGTCACTTTCCGAGAAACTCAAAGTCCCCAAATTTCTCCGGAACATGAAAGTTCGGCTGCTCCGTTTCGGTCGGCCGCCAGGCAAGATAACCTCTTGTTTCATCTTTACCCACGATTCGAAACAGGTTTCCCAGCCATCTTTCGCCAGCCTTCGGGGAGCATTCGAAGGCCTCCCATTTGATCTTCATCGCCATAGTGATCGACTCATTATCGATTAATGCTCCGGTTTCCATTCCCGAATGATATTTAAGGTCGGTTTCTCTTTGACCCGATGTTTGTTGAATCTTAAGGTCAACCCATTCGCCAGTTGGAGCAACCTCGAATTCGAAATACTCTTCACGGCTGTTTCTATTTGGGGCAATAAACAATTCGCAAACATCGCGTTCCCACAGACGATCAGCCTTTTCGGTCAAGTCCGGGCTTTCGTTTACGATCAAAGGTTCCTTCTGAACCGCATCAAATCGAACATATAAAAACGATTCCGACCAGAGAAGTCTCGCCGCAGAATGTCTTTCGGGGGCCGCCAATTCGCCGGACCAATATTTATTGATCGCGACAGAATTTGCATTCCGCCAAATTCGGTTTTCGAAATCCGAAATGGCGAAATCGCGCTCCGTAAAATTTATTCTCAGCATTTAGGTTTGTGAACTAAAGATTTTCGTTGAAGAACTTGATCACCTTTGCCCAGGCGTCTTCGGCAGCATCCTTGTCATAAACTTCCGGTCGGCTGCTATTGGAAAAAGCGTGATCGGCCTCGTAGACCAATGATTCGACTGATAGATCGTACTTTTCAGCCGCGCCGGTTAGTTCTGAAACCTTTGCCGGATTGATCCACGCGTCTTTTGTTCCCGAAACGAATACCACCGGGATCTCGAGACCTTTCAGGACATCTTCTGAGGGTATGTCGCCGTAGTAAGGTGCTGCGGCTTTTAAGCCTTCGACCCGGCAAGCGGCCTCGAGTGCAAAGGTGCCACCCATGCAATAGCCTGAAATCCCAAAATTTGGGACGCCGAAGGATTCGCGCGCTTTCGCCATCGCGGATTTTATTGTTTCAAGGCCGTCGTCGATGGCCAGGTCGGCCATCAATTTTGCTGCCTCGTCAGGATCGGCCGCAAGTTTCCCGCGATACAGATCGGGTGCGACCGCGATAAAACCCTCACCGGCATATCGCTCGGCGATCTTTTTAATATGATCGTTCAAACCCCACCATTCGTGTATAAGAATAACCGCTTTTGTGCTTTCGTTAATCTCGTCCGGCGCAGCAGTATACGCGGTTGTTGCACCGTTTGGCGTATCAAACGCAAGTGTCTCAGTCTTCATGTTTCACTCCTTTCAGAACAGAATTGGATTGACTCGATTATATGTAAATTGCGGTTGATTCAAAAGCGGATCGAATGTTGGCAGCAGCGTCGAGTATCTCCGGATTCAACGATTTTCATTACGAATACAGATTCATCTGGCGGGTAAGCAGTTCCAATGGATCTTCTATATTCAAAGCTTCCCGGACGAAATAAGGCTCACCTGCCTCTACTCCGATCAGGCTGCCGAAATAGCGGGATCGATTCTCGATTTCATCCAGGAATCTTTTATCGGTTAAGCGGGTATCCGGTTCGTTTGAATTGGGGTCGTGGAATTGAGATTTGTAAGCCCGGATCGCATCCATTTTTTCTTCGAGGAAATCTGAAATGTCCACAATAAAGGAGGGTAACACGCGCCGCGAAAATAGATTATGCATGATTCTCGGAACAGCGATTCTTTCAAGTCCATGATCACCGTCGTAGTTTCCTATTGAGGACAAACGTGCCGATTCGCGGACCAGCCGGGCAATATGATCGTGATCGGGGTGGGGATCGTCGATCTGGTGAGTGATAATGATTTTGGGTTTCAATCGTCTCAAAGCACGGACAAGTTTTACGCGCGACGGATCATCGACAAAAACCTTTCCGTCAGCCAGCTCCAAGTTCTCGCGGGTATCGAGCTTTAAGATCTTTGCTGCATCAGCGGCTTCAACAGCCCGGCCCTCAGGCGTACCGCGGGTTCCCATTTCACCGCGAGTGAGATCCAGAACGCCGGTACGATAGCCAAGCGACTTCATTCTTAAAAGCGTACCGCCAACCTGCAGCTCAGCATCATCGGGATGCGCAAAAATACCTAAGACATCGATATCGTTCATATAAAAAATCTACCATACCAGAGTTTTGAGAACACAGTGGAGTTTCAAGTTGACAATGAATTTAATCGGACTATTCGGCGTCCGTTTCAGGTGATAATTTCTTGTGACGGTCTTCGCGGCGCGATCTGAATATTCCTCCCAGGACTCCCCGGTTTCCATTGTATTCAAGGATGTGTTTGTACAAGACCGAAACCAACGCAACGATCGGGATTGACAAGAAAACCCCGGGAATGCCTGCGATCTGCTCACCCGCCAAAACCGAAAGGACGACGGCCAAAGGATGCAGGTGAATACCATCACGGACGATCTTCGGATAGGTTACATAGTCGTGGGTCAGACGCAATGTGATCAGAAAAACGGCTGTCCAGAGTGCCTGCCAGGGATTATCGGAAAATGCCCCGACTAAGACTGCGGTGATTCCGATCGTTAAAGGCCCAAGCATCGGAATGAATTCGAATACACCTGCAATGATCCCAAGCAACAGGGCGTAATCAAGACCGATCAGAGTAAATGCAAGCGTGCAAATCGAACCGATGAGAAGACACGAGATCAATTGTGCCCGGGTGTAGGCTGCCAGTGTTTTGTTAACATCGGTTATGAACGAGCTTGCCCGGGCGCGCCAGGTTCCTGACGGAAAAAAACCCAAAAACATTGAACGGAAAAGGGAAGCATCCTTTAGAAAGAAAAAGGCCAAAATCGGGATCAAAAGCATCCACGGCAGATAAGTCGCAATACTGATAGCTGTATTCCCGGCGATAGTTGTTATCTGGGCTCCGAGGTTGCCGAGAATTGCAGCGATGTTTTCATTGATCTGTTTCTGCACCTCCGGCGAGATCATCAGCTGATCATAGCGATTGCTCAATGCGTTGATACGGGTCTCGATTAGGCCGGCATAGTTTGGCAGATTCTCCGCAAAGTCTCTGATCTGAGTCGCGATCAGTGGTAGTAGGTTTGCAATGGCGATTCCCAAGACGGTAAAGACCAATAGATACGAAATCACGATTGCCAACGGACGCGGCATTATTTTTTCCAGGTGACGCTGTTCGAAAGGTTTTCGGATAAATCCGACCAAGGGGTCAAGCAAATAGGCAAAGAAAATCGAGAGAACGATAAGAAACAGCAAAAAACTAAGCAGGTAAAGAGTTGCTGAAAGCAGGGCCGCAAGAACCAAGATCAGCATCGCGATCAAAACCACACGGATTATCGAACGAATCGAAGGAGACGATGGATCGATAAATATTCTCCGGGCGTTTTTCCTCTCTTGCCTTAAATTGCGTTTACGACGGTTTCTACTTTCAACCAAGTGCTAACTCCTAATCAATCGTTGCTATTTGCCATCCGCGCCCGACTTCTGATCCTTATCTGCCCCAGAATCGGCATCACGTTTAACTTTTTCTTGCTTCTCGGGCGGTTTTGAGAAGTCTTCGAATTCGAATCTCTCTTTCAAGGCATCGAGCCGCTTTTTTTCGATCTCGTAATTTGACCCGATGAGAATCGTTTTCTCATCCTTCAGAAGACTCCGCCGATTGGCAATAAATGTTTGTTCTTTCAGAAATTTCTTATCCTCGCGCGAGAATGCTTCACCGTCTTTTCTCTTAAACGAAAAAATATAGTCGAAATCGACGGTTCTAAGGGACCGAAGTTCCCGGTCAAGTTCCGACAGAGGCGTTTTGGTCGGGGAAACATTTGCCGAATCTCTATTTGTGCCATTTTCGGAGAGGCAAGCGCTTGTGATCAGAAGCATTGCCAATAGTATGATCACGGCGACCAAATTTGTTCTAGATGGGTTCATTGTTTTCTTCTTCGGGTTCTGCTTCTTCCTCCTCATTCTCGGGGAACTCTTCATCCGGTTCCTCGGCGTCAGGGTCCTCTTCTTCCTCCTCGTCATCTTCGTCAGTCTCGTCCGGATCTTCCTCGTCCTCGGTGGTATCGTTGTTTTCCTGACCTACATTACCATTTAACTCTTCATCCTCTTCCGCCTTTTTGAGTTCTTCCTCTTCTTCCGGCGTTTTTGGTTTTTCATCCTCGGGCGTTGGCGGATCACCTTTTTCATCCCGAATCTTCAGTATGAATG
>JABDJV010000397.1 GCA_013003295.1 Pyrinomonadaceae bacterium
CCGGAACACCGTCTGCCAGAAGTACTTCCGGCTCATACGAAACAAAACACGGCTCGGGAATAATAACTTCGTCGCCGTCATTGAGTATCGCCGAAAATACGCACCTGACGGCTTCCGAAACACCGACCGTGATGACGATCTCATTTGCCGGATCGTAAGAGACCGCGTAGAGATTCTCCAAATGCAGTGAAAGTTTTTCGCGAAGCTCGATCAAACCGGAATTTGCCGTGTAGCCAACGGGTACGTTGTAAACAGCGTCAAATGCGGCTTTGGCGATCGGTCCGGGAGTCGGAAAATCCGGTTCGCCGATGCAGAGTGAGATCACATCGGGCATCTTTTCCGCAATTCCGAAAAATCTCCTGATACCCGAAACCGGAACTTTTTCTATCCGTTTCGCAATAAAACGATTATAATCCGTCATGTTAATTAAGGTGTTTTTAAAAACGTTTATGAATGTCACAAAGCTAGCGAAAATCGCAAGAAAGTAAATTAACAGACGATAGAAATTTTGGAAAGGAGTGAGCCATGAAAGCCTGTCCGCATTGCCGTGCCGAATACGAAGACAATTTGACTTTTTGCACGAAAGACGGCTCTCCGCTCGTTGATACGGAAGCTCCCACGGCCGATGATATCGAGATTGATACCGTTCTGCGAAAAAGCGATATCGCTGCCGTTCAGCCAATTGATGATCTTGAAACCCAGGCATGGGATCCTGATGAATTTGAGCAAACCGAATACAAAACTCAGAGTGAAAAAGATTCCGCCGAGCCAAGCCGGGTTGACGTAGATTTTGAAGAAGACTTTGAGGATGTCCCGGAAGAACCGGTTGTTTATCAAAAACCGATCGAATCAGAAGAAAAGCGTTCATATCTGGGATTGATCGTCGGGGCATTTTTGCTTTTCGGGATCTTAGTCCTGGGTGCCGGGCTTGTCGGCGGATTTCTCTATTACCAAAGTCAAAGATCAAACGAAACGGCTGAAGCGAATACAAATCAAAATGCGAATTCCACTCCCGATTCTCAGCTGGATATGAGCGAGGATCTTTCCAACACCGAAAATACAAACACCGACGAAACCGATGAGGATGGGGACCTACTGGGAGACTACGAGATAACAAAGAGTGAATCCCGCGGTAAAGACAGCGATAAAACAAAGGATAAAGACGGCGATCAGGACGAAGGCAAAGACAAAAAGAAAACGCCAACCCCGGCAAAAAACGAAAGTGCCAAAAAAGACTCAACCAAGACAAGTGAAACTCCTGCTGAGCGGAAAACCCCGGTCCCGACTCCTGAACCGAGAACGACGCCCACACCCCAAAGAACGCCAAGGGTAACGCCGACACCGAAAAAGAACATTCCATCCCGGATCTCCGGCGGAGTGGTAAACGGCAAGGCTATAAGACTGCCAGTCCCGGCGTATCCTTCGGCGGCGCGAGCATCACGCGTTGCGGGAATGGTAAGTGTTCAGGTGGTTATAAGTAAATCCGGAAGCGTAATGTCAGCAAGGGCTGTCAGCGGACATCCGCTGCTCCGTTCGGCTGCTGTCCAGGCTGCACGGCGCGCAAAATTCAGGCCTACCATGTTAAGCGGGCAGCCGGTCGAAGTGTCGGGCCGGATAGTCTATAATTTTCGGCCATAAGTCTGCAACTCATTATATTCGCCGAATCAGCGCAAATAGTGTTAGAATGCGGGCTGTTGGTTCGATAACTCAACTAATCCCTTGAAATCCTTTTTTTGTCGACATTATGAAATTTTGCCCTACATGTAAGACCAAATATGATGAGGAAATTCTTCGGTTTTGTATAAAAGACGGCACCCCGCTGGTTGATGAAGACCCGCCCGAATTTAATGAAATGCCCAGCGATGGCGCAGATAATGCCGATAATGATGAGATCGGTGAAGAAACGATAATTCGCCGGAAAGATCCGGTCGCTCCAGAAACGAATAAGCTGGAGGAAGAAAGCCCAGGCAAGCAATCCGAAGAATCCATTTCCGAACCAAAGAAGGATTCAAAGCGTATCGTCATTTCGACCTCGGAAACGGGTAAGGGACAAGGCGTTCGTTCCAAGGCATCCCCCAATCACGCACGGCATGAAGCTCCGCCGAGAAAATCGAGCGCCGCGCTGGTAGCACTATTATCTATCTTTGGAACCTTGGTTATTTTGGCCGGGGCGATCGGCGTATATTTTTTCCTGACCGGACAGACGCCGGCCGATGGAGCCAATTCAAACCAAAACGTAGATGTAAACACCAATGATAATGTGGATACGAATCTTGACGCCGATGATCTCTTGGATGATCTCAACGTAAACACGGAAGACAATTCGAATTCTGATTTTAATTTGAACATCAATACGAATGCCGCTACAAAAACACCCACGCCGACGCCGACAAAAACACCGACACCGACCAAAACACCGACCCCGACACCATCGGCAAACAGCAATACCGGGAATACAAATACAGGTAATTCGAATACCAGCGTAAATATCAAACCGACTGCGACGCCGATTAAGACGCCGACAAAAACACCAACACCGACAAAAACTCCGACGCCTGCGCCAACGAAAACCCCAAGTGCGCAGCCTCCGACAAATTCAAATACGCCTGTAAATGTGGGGAAAATAAATGGGCGGGCGATCCGTTTGCCAACGCCAAAGTACTCTTCGGCGGCGAGACAAGCCCGGGCATCCGGCAGGGTTGTTGTAAGGGTTTTAGTCGATGAAGCAGGCAATGTTCGTTCTGCCCGGGCGGTTTCGGGACATCCGCTACTGCGGAAGGCTGCCGTGGCTGCGGCCCGAAAATCAAAATTCAAACCGGTTTCGGTAAGCGGACGCGGTGTGCGCTCTACCGGAGATGTTGTCTACAATTTCGTTAACTAATTTGCCGGCAATACGAATCTAATTTTCATTCTTTCCAAAGCTAACTGCGGCTTCGACCGTCTTCCTTGGATTAACTACACCCCATCCTTGTCTGTCAACTTCATAGTGTGGAAGCCTTTCAGCCGTACTGATCAAAAGCCGTTTGACTTGCTGAGGCGTCAATTGCGGATTTGCTTCAAGCATTTGGGCGATCACCGATGAAACGATCGGGGCAGAAAACGACGTTCCGTCAACATATTTATAGTGTTTTGTGATCACGTTTTCCTGCCGGCGTTTAAGCGCGATTATCTGGCGTATCGAATGACTCGGGCGATCAATCGCGGCGTCCAGTTCTGGGATCACTCCGGAATTCTGCTCAATTATCTCGTGCAGTTCATCGTCGCCTGCTTTATCAAGAATCTCGAGCAGTTCTACCTCCTGCGCCGTTGGTGTTCCAGGCAAAATTGGCGCGGGAACCCATATCGAAGGGGCGATCACTTCCGGTTTTTGAAACCCGTCGATCGTCGGACCATACGAACTCCGGTACATTCCGCGTTTTGAACGATCGATCGAATTGTTATCATCAAGGCCGCCGACGGCGATACAGGAAGGTGCACTGGCCGGCGGAAATACAGGATGAGTCGGAAGGTGACCGGCGTTACCAACAGCGCAGACAACAATCAATCCCTTGTTTACACATTCCTCCACGGTTTGTGAAAGCGAATCATGCAGATAGCTTTGCTGAAAATCGCCGCCCGCGGAAATGTTAACAATTCGAATATCGTGTCTTGTTCGGTTTTCCAGGACCCATTCGAGGCCGTCCTGTATATTCTGCTCGGTGATCCTGCCGGTCTTAGCGAGTTTTACCAAAACCACATTCGAATCCGGAGCGATTCCCCGGTAAAAGCCGTTTGACAGCGAACCGTTCCCCGCTGCAACTACCGAGGTCATCATTCCGTGCCAACTTGCCACATCAAGCTCGAATAGATTCGAAATATCTCCATCTTTGTGAAGCATATTTCGATAGCCGATGATGCGGCTCTTTGGTTTGATCAGATCGGGATGCGGATAAAAGCCTGAATCAAGAAATGCGATCGTGACGCCTTTTCCGGTAAAACTCTCGACGGCATCAAGCCGGAGCGGTGTCGAAAGCACATGCGACCCATCCTTTTGCATCGCAGCATCTTTGACTATATTTTCTTTTGCCCGCTCAAAGATCTTGACGCAACGCGCGCAAATCGCCTCGAAGTCCTTTGTGTCAGGAGCATTTGCACGGATGAGCTTATCCAGGCTATCGGGTAAGGCGCGCAGCGGAACAAATTCCTCTTTCGCCTCGCGCGAGCAAACCGGGCATACATTGTTACCCGCAGCAATATCTGCCGAAGTTTTTTCCCTTGGAAATGATAATTGATCTTGTGGAGTCATATACAAAAATTTGTAAGAGATAGAATGGCGAAAGATTTGTAAAAAGTAAAACCCACGCATCGACGAAGATGCAGAAACACGCACGCAGTAAGTGTGCCGACTGTAGTCTAAGTGCATCGGGATGCAAAGAGTATCGTCAAATTCTAAGCACAGCGTCAACATTTCAGAAACCAACATGCAGAAACACGCACGCAGTAAGTGTGCCGACTGTAGTCTAAGTGCATCGGGCTGCAAGAGTATCGTTAAATCCCTAGCACAGCGTCAACGTTTCAGATACCAACTTGCAGAAACTCGCACG
>JABDJV010000407.1 GCA_013003295.1 Pyrinomonadaceae bacterium
GAATTAGTGAGTCGATCGTGGTTTTGGATGAAGCATCCTCAACGTATGAAAGCGACCAGCTCCACCCGATCAACCTGTCGATTTCTATCAACAAGTTAGGCTTTTTGCTTTGGGACAATAATTGTCAAGACGCTTTGGAAGTAATGCGAAATATAGAAATCCCGATGGAATTATGTGAGGACCAGATGCTCCTTGCACGGTACCATAACCAGGCGGGAATGCTGTTTGTGCGTATTGATAAGTTTGACGATGCAAGATTCCACTATGGCAAAGCGATTGAATTTGCAAGAGCGTTGGAAAACGATCGGTATGTAGGCAATTTCCTGAACAACTTTGCCTTTGGGCTGGTACTGCAAGGTAACACTGACGAGGCAAATATTCGTGTCGATGAGGCGATTGAGATTTTTGAAGACTTGAACGATACCGGTTGGTTGGCGATCGCACTGGAAACGAAATCACAGGTTCAGTTGAAAGAGCACAAAGTCGACCTGGCTTTGGATACGATCGAGAGGTCGATCGAATTGTTTGAGCAGGGTGAGTATTTTGGTGGATTGGCTGACGCACTTTGGGTAAAAACGCATATTCTTCTTCGATTGGGCAGGAAAGAGGATGGCTTTATGCAGTTTGCAAGGCTGACAGATCTTGCTTCAAGAGAGATCGGCGAATATGCCGTTAAGAAGTATGCCAAGGCATTTTCGAAGATCATATACGTTAAGACCGGGCAGGGTCTTGCGCAGGAGGTCAGTGCTTTCAAGAATGAGTTGTTGATGGAGTCGCTTACGGATGTTGACGCAGACATGACCGAGGCCGCAAAGCAACTTAAGATTTCGCGGAAAAAACTCACGAGTACAATTAGTAGACAATTTCCGGAGATCTATCTTGAATTGGGGATAACGAGGAGTCTGATGGCTGCGTAGCTGCTTCTCCGGATCCTCTGATTTTGATTCAAAAAAAAATAGAACCCAAAGTCACACCAAATAAAATTCAACGGTTTAGAAGCGGGCTTGCCCGCTAGAGTTGATGATCTCGGGAATTGATTCTGGAGTTTGAAGATGAATTCGGATTGTCGGGCAAGCCCGACTCTAAACCAGACTGCAAGGGACTGGACGGTTTAGAAGCGGGCTTGCCCGCTAGAGTTGATGATCTCGGGAATTAATTCTGGAGTTTGAAGATGAAATTGGATCGTCGGGCGAGCCCGACTCTAAACCCTTTCCGAATAGGACCCGACACAAGATTAAACACCAAAGGACATGACGGTTTAGAAGCGGGCTTGCCCGCTAGAGTTGATGATCTCGGGAATTGATTCTTGGAGTTTGAAGATGAATTCGGATTGTCGGGCGAGCCCGACTCTAAACCCGTATTGGAAGCTTTTGAATTGCCATTCATTGAGATTCAGTCGGACCACTTTCGGCTTCTGTCAGTTTCGAAAACCGAAGGAGTAATGCCAACTCCTTAGCGTACATCGAAAGTTTCTGGGAGCCGATCGCAAGCGACAGACTGCTCGAACTCCCGGCATCCTTGATCAACTCCCGATCAATATCCCAGCACAGCTTTTCCCTGACCTTTCGTCCCTTCACCTCGGTGGAGCGATCGGGTGAGACAAACCTGACCGTTTCGCCGTCTATACCGATCGTCAAATCATTATTTGAGGCAAAATGAAATCGCTTTGCCCTGGAACTAATGCAAAGGAGGTTTCGAACCGGTTTATAATCGATTCCTATGCCCGAATAGACCGAACTCATCTCTAAGAAAAGTTCCTTAAACCTTTTTTTCAGACTTTTGTCGGTTCCACGCAGGTCAAATTTTAACAATAGAATGGTGATATCCTTCGGATCATCATAGGAAACGGAGAAAGCTGTCGGGTTCGGGGTCGAATCGATATCAGCCTGAACTTCCTCGACCGACCTCGTTTGGGAAAACATGCTTACGCACACCAAACAGATCGTTACGATCGAGATCAATAAGTTACTCTTCGTCATCATCTTCATCCTTTAGCGATCCAAGCATTTCCTCGATCCGGGCCGTGGGGCGTTCGAAAGTTTCGTAAACTTGTCCAAACGAGCAGGTTGCAAGGGCGAAAACTACCGAAACCGTGAGTATTCGTAAGACCATTTTTAGAGTCTATACGTTGAAACGGAAATCAACAATATCGCCTTCCTGCATAATATATTCCTTTCCTTCGAGGCGCACCAGGCCTTTTTCTTTGGCGGCGTTCTTTGATCCGTGTTTGGTGACATCGTCGTAGGAAACGATCTCAGCGCGTATGAATCCGCGTTCGATATCAGTGTGAATCTCGCCGGCCGCTTTCTGAGCTTTTGTGCCAACGGGGATAGGCCATGCGCGAACTTCTTTTTCGCCTGCGGTCAAAAATGACATCAGCCCGAGCAATTTATAAGCCGATTTGATCATCAGATCGACCCCGCTTGAAGAAACCCCCAAGTCATTCAGATACTCGAGCCGCTCGGCTTCCTCAAGGGATATCAATTCTTCTTCGAGACGAGCACAGATTACGACGGTCTCGGAATTCTCTTTCGCGGCGTGTTCCCGGACCGCACTAACATGGGGATTATTATCCGGGTTCGAAAGTGATTCCTCGTCGACATTGGCGGCGTATATCGTCGGCTTTGATGTCAGAAGAAAAAACTTCTTCGCCAATTCCTTCTCATCGTCAGCGAGATCAGCCGCTCTTGCCGGGCGGCCGTCTTCCAGAACCGGCAAGAGTTTTTCCAGAACGGCGATCTCTTTCTTCGCGTCTTTATCGCCCGATTTTGCCGTTCGCTCTGCTTTTTCAATACGGCGTTCGACCGAAGCCATATCTGCAAGCGCCAATTCGATCTGAATCGTTTCGATATCCCGGATCGGATCGATAGTTCCTTCAACGTGATGAACGTTTTCATCCTCGAAGCATCGCGCGACCTGTATGACGGCATCTGTTTCGCGTATGTTCGCAAGAAACTGATTCCCGAGGCCCTCGCCTTTTGAGGCGCCTTTCACGAGCCCGGCGATATCGACAAATTCTACAGTTGCGGGGACGATCTTCTGGGCATCATTGATCTTCTGCAGAACCGCGAGCCGTTCATCCGGGACCGTAACGATTCCGACATTCGGTTCAATCGTGGCGAAAGGATAGTTTGCCGCAAGCGCAGATTCCTGGGCGGTCAATGCATTAAAAAGAGTAGATTTTCCGACGTTGGGCAAGCCAACGATTCCAA
>JABDJV010000439.1 GCA_013003295.1 Pyrinomonadaceae bacterium
GGCTTCGCATCAGCTGCCGGAGGCACTGGTTTTGATTCTGGCGCAGGCTTTGGATTTGGCTTCGCATCAGCTGCCGGGGGCGCTGGCTTCGATTCCGGCTCAGGCTTTGGTTCCGGCTTCGCAGCAGCTGACGGGGGCGCCGGCTCCGGCGCTTTGTCCTCTTCTTTAGGTGTCTCCGGTGGAACCCGGAGGTCAGCCTGATTCGCCACCATCGTTTTATAAGGATCTACGGGTTGGTCCTCGACCAAAGGAGTTCCATCAGCCTGACAAAACTTCAGATTGTCTTCATACGAATTACCGCAGGTAGGGCATTTTTTCATTTTCTTTTCCTTAATTTTAAGATACCAAATGCCGGATCGTTACACCGAACATCTATGAAACCGTGCATCTGACGTTCAACTCTTGAATTTATAGCTTTTTGACTAAACTAATTCAAGTTTACTGAAGAAATACGCTATCTCAATCGCTGCATTATCGTCGGAATCCGAACCGTGAACGGCATTTTCGCCGAGCGACGTCGCGAATTCCTTTCGCAGGGTTCCCTCATCAGCTTCTGCCGGATTCGTCGCTCCCATTAAATTTCTCCATTCCGGCACAGCATTTTCTTTTTCCAAGCACAAGACAACGCATGGAGCACTCGACATAAATTCCGTGAGCTCCCCGAAAAACGGCCTTTCCGAATGAACCGCATAAAAACCTTCGGCCTGTTTCTTCGTTTGATGGATCAATTTCATCGCCCGGATCTCAAAGCCGTCCGCCAATATTCGGTCAATGATCTTCCCGGTGTGTCCGTTTTTAACCGCGTCCGGTTTGATTATTCCAAATGTTAAATTGCTCATTTATTTATTATTTCCTCTCTATTATTAATTTACTGATAATTAGATCATCCCAAATAACTGTCTGAGGTCATCAGAAATACGGGAGGGTCTCCCCGATTCCGTATCAAGCAGACACCATACGCTCCTTGCTTCAGCTAAAATTTCTTCGTTACGTTTTATTTTATTGAATCGCTCGCACTTTATCTTCGTCGCCTTTCCGACCCAGGTTGACGCCGTGATCCTGTCTCCTTCAAAGGCCCGATTCTTATAGTCTATCTCGTGCCTTAAAACAAACCAGGTAAACTGCTTCTGAATTTCAGGACGTGCGGCGTCTCGCCAATGCGCAACCGCGACTTCTTGTATCCAACGCAGATAAGCAACATTGTTTACATGCTCGTGCTCATCAATGTCGTCACCCTGAACTAAAAAGGAATGCGAAAACTTCATCTGCAGAACGAAACTGGCGCCGGCTGGAATCCGCGATAAAAAGTTCTAGACTGCCGCTGAACTTCCCAGCAGTTCCTGGGTCGCGGTTCCAATATCTGCCGGGGATTCGACGACCCGTATTCCCGCCTCGCGTAACGCCTTCATTTTTTCCGATGCGGTTCCCTTTCCGCCCGAGATGATCGCGCCGGCGTGTCCCATACGCCTTCCCGGTGGCGCCGTCTGGCCGGCAATAAATGCGACGATCGGTTTTGAAACGTTTTCTTTTGCGTAAGCTGCGGCTTCTTCTTCTGCGGTCCCGCCGATCTCGCCGATCATCACGATCGCATCTGTTTCGTCGTCTTCCTGGAAAAGTCTTAATGCATCGGTGTGGTTGGTTCCGATTATCGGGTCGCCGCCGATTCCGATAGCAGAAGACTGACCAAGCCCCAGGGCCGTCAACTGCCCGACCGCTTCATAGGTCAAGGTTCCCGAGCGCGAAACTACCCCAACTCTCCCTTCTTTATGAATGTGTCCGGGCATAATTCCGATCTTGCATTTTCCGGGAGAAATAATTCCGGGGCAATTCGGGCCGATCAGACGCGTCTTACTTCGGTCGGCAAGAAACTCGCGCGTCTTGACCATATCCGCAACCGGAACACCCTCTGTGATCGCAACAACCAGCGGCAAACCGGCGTCTGCTGCCTCCATTATCGCGTCCGAAGCAAATGGCGGCGGTACGTAAATCACCGAAACATTCGCACCGGTTTCTTTGACTGCGTCTTTTACGGTGTTGAATACCGGAATTCCCTCGTGGGTCAATCCACCCTTTCCGGGAGTAACTCCGCCGACCACATTTGTTCCATATTCGACCATCTGTTGGGTGTGAAAAGTGCCCTCCTTTCCGGTGATGCCTTGCACAATAAGGCGCGTATCTTTATCGACTAAAATGCTCAAATCTATTCTCCTAAATGTATGTGAA
>JABDJV010000469.1 GCA_013003295.1 Pyrinomonadaceae bacterium
GCTAGGGAACTGCTTAAGACTACCGATCTAAGTATTACCGAGATCTGTTTTTCCGTGGGCTTTGAAAGTCTGGGCTCATTTAGTTGGCTATTCCGAAAACACATTGGGGTGGCTCCGGGAAATTACCGCTATCGAAATAAAAGGTGATTCTCAAGAAGCATCCGTTTTGAGGTGTCCCATATAATAAGAGAATTGACAGGGTGCATTTTTATGATTAATAAATGGCTTAAAAAGATTTGTCTTTTCTCAATTGGAAAGAACGAAAAAACGGAAGTTCGATCAGGAATTCTTGAAGAACGTCGACGTTTACTTTGGCTTCCCGTGGCTGCCGCAAGCGCAATGCTGTTTCCAAGACGGGTTTGGCCGAATGGAATTTCCTCTGCGTTTGTACGTGAGGGTATGGATTGGAAAGACTTCCTAAAAGACGTTTCCCCACGCGCCAAAGAATTGCATAAGGATCCGTCCATAAAGGGACAGGACGCTTATCTTTATTGGCTAGCTTCTATGGCAGCCAGACTTAACTTTGATTCAATTCCGAATGGGAAATTACGTACGTTTGCAAATTTAAACCCACCGGTCGAAACTGGGCTTGCTCATCGCGGAATCCCCTTTTTTATTATTGAGTGGAAGATGTCCGCCAACGCCTTTTTGCCGCCGCACAACCATCCGAATATCAGCGTTTGTACTCTTTGTACCCAAGGCGAGGCGAGGATTCGCAATTTCAATCCAAACGGCAAAACGCCCGCGTTTGATTCAAAAAAAGAGTTTTCGGTTCAGGAAACTCACAATGAAATTCTAACGGCGGGAAGGATCAACACGCTTTCGGCAAAGCGGGACAATATCCACGAATTTCGCGTTGGAAAAGATGGTGCGAGAGGAATCGATATAACAACTTATCATGGCAAAGACGAAGGTTTTTCGTTTCTTGATATTGATACTAAACCAAACGATGAGTTCAATAGGACATACAGAGCGACTTGGAAAAAGTTCTGATTCTATAATTTTGAGAAAACCGATGGACGAAAAAAAACGTTGTCAAAGTTGCGGGATGCCTCTTTCGGAAGAGTTTGGGAATTTTGGAAAAGAGACGGATGGCTCGGCCAATTCTGAATTCTGCAGCTTTTGTTATCAAAATGGCGGCTTTGTAAATCCGGATCAGACCCTGGAAGAAATGATCGAGAGCTCGATCGAGAATATGACCGGAAGTGAAGTAGATATGCCGCTTGAGAAAGCCATCGAACTTGCAAATTCCTTTATTCCGACACTTCGGCGCTGGAAGGATTGAAATATATCTGCGGAAACCGTTGGAGCGAAATAGTCGCACTATCTTTCGATTGTTCCGGGGTTAAGAGTTTGGATTTGCCGTTTTCGATTTCTCGCCAATCTCAAATTGTACGCCCGTCATTTCCTCCGAGATCTCCCAGAGCTTTTTGGCGATTGCTTCGTCTTTCGATTCCGTGTTCGAATCAACTTTCACGGGGTAACCGCGCATTTCCATAAAGCCGTCAGGACCAAAATAATCTCCGCCTTTTGCCTCCTCGTCTATCGCCGCACGAAGAGTTGGCAACGCACCCATGGAAATATCCTGCGCAAAGAAACTATTTAACAACTCGAATAACCCGTTGTGTCTTTGAAGCTCGGTTGCGGTCCAGCCGGGATGAGCAGCGGTCGCTATCGTAGCTGAGCCGGCTGCGGAAAGTCTTCTTTGTAGCTCGTAAGTAAAATATAGATTCGCGATCTTGCTCGCACCGTACGATTTCATCCGGCTGTAACTTCTTTTTTCCCAATTCAGGTCATTCAGATCAAAATCGGCAAATTTATGTGCACCGCTTGCAACATTCACAATTCGTGAATTTTCAGTCTGATTCAAAACATCCAAAAGCTGCGCGGTCAATGCAAAATGCCCGAGATGATTTGTGCCAAACTGCAGTTCGAAGCCATCGGCGGTTTTCGAATACGGCGGCATCATCACGCCCGCGTTGTTTATCAGTAGATCAAGACGCGAATATTCCTCTTTAAAGTCATCTGCAAACTTTCTTACAGATTCCAAATTTGCGAGATCAAGCTCAAGGATGTGCAAGCTAGCGTCTTCGAATTCCTTTGCAATTTTTTCGGCTGCCGTTTTGCCTTTTTCCAAATTGCGGACAGCGATGATCACAGTTGAGTTACTGCCGGCCAATACACGCGCCGCTTCATAGCCGATCCCGCTGCTTGATCCGGTAACGATCGCGACTCTGTCTTTTTGATCGGGAATATTTTCCGTGGTCCAGTTTCGGTTGCTCATGAGCTCATTGTATCAATTTTATCAACGAGTACTAAAGACGTACCCGCTTAATCGCGGCAGCGCTCTGGAATGAAATCGGTCTGTCGCTCTTTCAGAGCTAAATGGCGCGAAATACGGAAAACCAGAGGTTCGTGCGAAGCGCACTTCACCACTGGCTACCCTATCTCGCCCGCGATTGCGGCCGGTATTCTATAAATCTATCTTCTTCTCGCCTGTGACTGAACCGCGGTTATGGCTACGGCATTTGCGATATCTTCCGCGGTGCATCCTCGTGAAAGATCGTTGCAGGGCTTGTCCAAACCCTGGAGGATCGGTCCGATGGCGGTTCCGCCGGTGAGACGCTCGCTTAGTTTATAAGCGATGTTTCCGGAGTTTAGGTCGGGGAAAATGAGTACATTTGCGTGTCCGGCTACATTTGACCCTTCGGCCTTTTTCCGCGCGACTGCGGGAACGAGAGCCGCATCTGCCTGGAGTTCGCCATCAACTTCTAATTCCGGCATGCGAACTTTTACGATCTTTGTCGCCTCAATAACCTTGTCGGCCATTTCGTGTTTTGCGCTTCCTTTTGTAGAAAACGAGAGCATTGCAACTTTTGGTTCTACGCCAAGCATTGTTCGGCAGGAATCAGCGGAAGCGATCGCGATCTCCGCGAGCTGGGCAGAATTAGGATTGATTACCACTCCGCAATCGGCATAGATCATTCCGCCATTATGGCCAAATTTGGGATCGGGCACGACCATCAGAAAGAATGATGAAACGGTCTTAAGCCCCTCGCGCGCGCCGACGCATTGAAGAGCGGAGCGTACGACATTTGCCGTTGAATTGATCGCACCCGCAACCGATCCATCAGCCTCTCCAAGATGCACCATCAGATTTCCGTAGAAGAGAGAGTCTTTTGCAACCTGCTCAGCTTCTTCCAGCGTTACTCCTTTCGAACGGCGGAGTTCGTGATAGAGCCGCGCTATTTTTTCAAAGTTATCGGAGGTACGGTGATTTAGAATTTCAACGCCGTTAAGATTTGAATTAGTTTCTTTGGCAAGCTGTCTTATTACTTCTTCACGTCCTAAGAGCGTAACCCGCGCGATCTTTTCATTTGCGCAGATTCCCGCGGCCTGCACGGTTCGGGCGTCTTCGCCCTCCGGCAAAACAATGCGGCATAGATCCCGCGAGGCTCTTTCTCTAATGTTTTGAAGAATCATAATTTCATTTGTTATTTTGCAATAAACATTTATCATTTAGCCGTAAACAAACATTATTGTTCTATTTACATCCTAATATTGAGGCATTGATAATTCGTTTAATGCTGAATGGTAAATGATAAATGATAATCGTTGAATGATAAAAGGGAGAAACAAACAAGAATGGCCGCAAGCAAGGTTGTAAAGGCTAAGAAGCCTAAACTAAAACGTAAAGAAAAGAAAATAGTAAAAGGACGCCTCAAGAATTCGCTCATGTTTTTGCCGAATATGGTCAGGCTTTGCGGAAATCTACTGGTCGATAACCGTGTTCCGATCGCGGAAAAGGCACTTTTTGGAGCGGCGATCGTCTATGCAATTTCTCCGATTGATTTTATCCCCGATGTTTTTCCGTTTATCGGACAAGTTGATGATCTCTATCTGATCGCATTGACGCTCCTACGCCTGCTCAATTATACGGATGAGGACGTTGTCAGGCAGCACTGGAAAGGAGGCGGCGATATCGTTGCATTGACGAGTTCGATCGCGCAGCTGGCTCCGAAGCTGCTACCGCAGCGAGTTTCGAGGGTCCTTTCAAACCGAGTTGATCTTGGAAATGCCGGAAAAATTCTTGATGCGGTTAAGAATAAAAAAGAAAAGGTATTGGTCGCGACCCCGGGCGATGACGATCCAGATGTGGATTCGCGATCTAAAATGAACAATTGAAGAAGATCAGACCAAAAGTGATCATATCGGGCGGACAGTCGGGAGTTGATCGTGCCGCCCTTGATTTTGCCCTGGAGAAGGGTCTTGAGACCGGTGGTTGGATTCCAAAAGGACGAATTGCGGAAGATGGCGTGATCGACCGGAAGTATCCGAATTTGACTGAAACCGGCTCAGAACGCTATTCGGAAAGAACGGAGCTCAATATAATTGATTCAGATGCCACGCTGATAATTTCAAACGGGGAACTAAAAGGAGGGTCAAAACTCACCAGAGAATTGACCGAAAAGCACAAGAAGCCCTCGTTTCATTTGAACTTTGCCAACACCGAAGGTACGCAAGAACGTCTCGAGATCTTGCATTGGTTATCGTCGATTCCGTGTGAAAGATTGAATATAGCCGGACCGAGAGCTTCCGAGGATAAGGAGATTTATCAGCGGACGAGGGATCTTTTGAGATTATTGTTTGATTGAGTTTCACCTTCGCGATTGCGATTTTCCAATTCTAAAACGGCATTCGATCCACGCAGCATACCGTACCGGACATCAGCGATTCAATAATCGATCAATTGTAAGCCGGGCGCGAATCCCGTCGGTTAAAATATGGTATCGTTTTTCTGGTATTTCAACGTTTGATAAAAGCAATAGAGTTTGTGGAAATACGGAATGTCTCTGAAAGATCGTATAAATCTCAACAGTTTTTCACCATTTTGGTCATGGCTCAAGGGCTACGACTCAGATGACTTGTCAAAAGATTTTATTGCCGGATTAACCGTCGCGGTGGTATTGATCCCGCAAGTGATGGCGTATGCGACTCTCGCCGGTCTGCCGCCGGTTCATGGTCTCTACGCTGCCTTCCTGGGAACCGCCGTCGCCGCCCTCTGGGGAAGCAGCCGACATCTTTCGACCGGCCCCGTGGCGCTCGTTTCTTTTTTAACCCTTACCGCGCTGGTTCCACTTGCAAAACCCGAGTCGCCTGAGTTTATCGGTTTTGCGATTGTGCTCGCGATGATAATCGGGTTGGTGCAGCTCTTAATGGGTGTGTTTCGCCTCGGTTTTATTCTCAACTTTATCTCGCACAGCGTGATCGCTGGATTTACGATCGCGGCCGCGATAATTATTGCCTCAACCCAGATACCAAGTCTCTTTGGATTCTCGGTGGTAAATCACGAGTTTGTATTTCTGAATTTCTACGAGATCTTTCTCGCCATGCCCAGCGCAAATTTCCTTACCGCAGCGATCGGGATCAGCAGCGTTATTCTGATCATTTCCGCAAAAAAGAAGATTTCTAAGGCATTTCCGGCTGCGTTGACCGTCATGGTTGCCGGGATCCTCTTGTCCTATTTTTTTGATCTCGAAGGGAAGAATGTTGCCGTCGTTGGTGATATAAACGCGAGAATTAGCCTTCCATCGATTCCAAAGCTTTCGTTTGGAAATGTTTCGACGCTGCTGCCGAGCGCGTTAATAATTGCGATCATTGGATTATTAGAGGCATTTGCAGTTTCAAAAACGATTTGTTCTCAAACGAAACAGAAGCTCGATGTGAATCAGGAATTGGTCGGACAAGGCTTGGGAAACATAGCTTCAAGCCTATTTAAGGGTTATCCGATCGCGGGATCGTTTTCGCGCACTGCCGTAAACTTCGCAGCCGGCGCCGTTTCCGGGATCTCCTCTGTCTTCGTTTCGCTCTTCGTCCTGATAACGATCCTTTTTCTTACAGAGTTTTTGTACTTTCTTCCGAAAGCGATCTTGGCGGCTGTAGTTATAGCGGCCCTGGTCGATCTGATCGAATTTAGTAAATTTACCGAGACCTTTAAGCTTTCGGGTACGGACGGGATCGTCATCTCCGTGACGTTTCTCTTTTCATTTTTGCTAAAACCTGACGATGCAATATTTATTGGGATAGTGGTTTCGCTCGTGCTTTTCTTGCGTAAAACGATCAACGCGGATGTTGTCGAGCTTGTATTTCAAATGGGGGAGGAGCGTTTTAAGAAGATCACTTTTGGAAACCAGCATCTGATATTTCCGGACATCTTGATATTCAGGATCGATATGTCGATCTTTTTTGCAAATGCGACAAAGATCGCTAATCAGATCGACGAACTGGTTGAGAAAAAGGGCGACAAATTAGAGCATATCGTGATCAATTTTTCAGGCGTGAACTATGTGGATGTCAGCGGCTGCGAGGAGCTTGCCGATTTCTTTGAAGAGCTTCGGGGAAAAGGATTGAAGATCTATTCGATGTATAGAAAGAAGCAGGTTCGCGATATTATGCGCCGCTCGGGTTTGCAGGATCATCTGATCATGCTCCACGATATCAAGGGTTTTAAGAAGGAATTCATAATTCAAAAGAATCCGAATTTTCTTGTGAAGTAATGGCGAGATCCAATTTAGCCGGAGCGCGGACATCCCTGTCCGCACGCGTGTTCCTCACGCGAATATGTGCTACACACTTTCAAGATAAGCATTTACATCGCAAGGCGATGTTGCGGGCAAGGATGTCCGCGCTCCGGCTAATTTGCAAATATCTGTAGCACACTTTCAAGATAAGCAATTACATCGCAAGGCGATGTTGCGGACAGGGATGTCCGCGCTCCGGCTAATTTAGCCTTGCCTATAATTCAAAACTTCTACCTTTTCAAACGGCATGTCGATTCCGGCGGCATTAAATGCATTGAAGATCTTCTCGCGCAGGTCACCGCGAACGGCAACGTGTGTTTTCGTATCATCAAGCCAGGCGCGGAGTTCGAGAGCCGTGTAATAATCGCCAAGTTCTTTTACCAATACGACCGGTTCTTTGTCTTGCAGAAACCGATCATCGCCTTTCACGATCTTTAGCAATTGTTTGCGCGCGTTATCAATGTCTTCGTCCACACCAATCGTGACGCCCATATCAAGACGCAGATGCGGGAACATCGTATAACTAATTATCTTATTTTCGGCAATTTTTTGGTTCGGAATACTCACCATTCTGCCATCGGGTGTGACGATCCTGGTCGTCCGCAGTGTAATGTCTTTTACTTCGCCGTATTCACCCTCGATCTCTACCAGGTCGCCGATGTAAAAGGGTCGGTCCCAAAAGATAAATATGCCGGCAACAACATTTGAAAGCGTATCCTTTGCCGCAAAACCAATAGCCAGACCGGCGATGCCGAGCCCGGCGATCAATGACGCGATATTTACGCCGATCTGGTCGAGCGCAGTTACTACCGCAAAGATCATCAGAACGTATTTAAGCGTCAAAAACAGAAAATTTACAACAGTCTTTTCGAGCTCAAATTTTGCAATAACCCGTGTTAAAACGCTCCTGATTATTCGGTACAAAATATAAAAAGCGAGCAAAATTATGCCCGCTTTGAGTGCGTTTTGGGTAATAAGAACTACCTGTTCGGCCAGGACGTCATAGTTAAAATACTTTGAAATTTCTGCTAAAAGTTGTTCCATTTCCTTCCCCTTGTTTGTTCTTTTCGTTTTATTATTGCCGATGCCGCACGCATTTTCCAAACGAGCAAACTCATATTGCTTTTATAGGTTTTCAATTGCCGCTAGCTTCAGCTAGCGGACCAGATCTCCCCAATCTTTTGGCTTTTGCCAAATACTTTTGCTTAGGCTAAAGCCGAGCGGAATCGTTTTATATTGGATATTTGGCTAAAGCCTTAATTCTTACTCCAAATATCCCGCTAGCTGAAGCTAGTGGCAAGTTAGAAGCTAATGGCAAGTTATAGGAATGAGTTGATTTTTCGCACACCGCTTTGGTTTGTGGCTTTTGTTCGTGGTAGTTGGTTATGACCGATTCCCAGGCATTTCACCTTTCGACATATTCCAAAGCTTATCCATCTCTTCTAAATTTACGTCATCAAAAGACTTATCAATTGACTTCAATTCATTTTCAATAAAACGAAATCTTTTGCGGAATTTCCGATTTGTTTTCTTCAAGGCGTTTTCCGGTTCGACCCCAAGTTTTCTGGCAAGATTAACGACCACGAATAAAAGATCGCCAAGCTCTTCGCGAATGTGATCTTTGTCTTCCGAAGCGATCGCAGATTTTAATTCCTCTGTTTCCTCAGCGAGCTTCCCAAAGACCTGATCGGTATTCTCCCAGTCGAAGCCAACCTTTGCGGCCTTTTTTGTAAGTTTGTTCCCCTCGATCAGAGCCGGAAAGGTGAGCGGCACGTCGCCCAAGATCGAATCCCGCGCATCCTTTTCCTTGCCGGATTTTTTCCGCTCTTCTTTTTTCAGATCTTCCCAATTATTCAAAACTTCGTCTGCGGTTTCGAGTTTTTTGTCTTCAAAAACGTGTGGATGCCGGAGAACGAGTTTCTGAGCGACGTCTTCAGAAACATCGTCAATAGTAAAATCGCCTCTTTCTTTTGCGATCGTAGAATGAAATACGACCTGCAGCAATACGTCACCGAGTTCTTCGACAAGGTGTTTTGTGTCGCCGGTCTCATTTGCTTCCTGAATCGCGTCAAAGGCTTCGTAGCTTTCCTCTAAAAGATAGGGCGCAAGGGTTTCGTAGGTCTGTTCCCGGTCCCATGGGCAGCCGCCGGGAGCCCGCAAGCGCTCCATAACCGTGAGTAATTCATCAAATTTTTCTGACATATTTTTTAACCCGTGCGATGATCAATCGTTGTAGATATTCTTAAAATTACTTTCCAGATCCGTTTCGGGCAGGATCTGCTTGAGATGATGTTTAAGATGCTCGTTGTAGTCGGCCATAATAAATTCGAGCGTAAACGGGCCCGATTCGTTGATAGTTATTGTGTTGGAGAGCAGTTTCGGATCAACGTTCTCGATTATGTGGGCCAAGTGTAGATTGAAGGATCTCCAAAATCCGATCAATTCATTCCAATCCACGTCATTATATCTTTGCGAATCGACCCAATGCTCCTGGGCATAACCGACAAAATCGACCGAGGTTTCAGCCATTGTTCTGACGAACTTTTGTTGATTATTTCCGGCCGAATCGATCAAATGCCCGAGGATCTGTTTCTTTGACCACTTGCCGGGGGCCGGTGGAGTCGAAGCTTCCTCGTTATTGACATCTTTTAGTGCGGCGGCGGCCTTTGTAATTATTCCGCGCAAATCATCGGCGATATTCTTCACGCTAATTTCTCCTATTTTGCTTTACTCGATTTTGAACTTTCTTGATTCAAAATGCTACTATCAAACTAAATAATTTGAAGGAAGTAAACGAACTGACGATGATTGGAAAAGAAGATGAAGTGGCCGAAGAAGAACCCGTCCTGAAGGTCAAAGATAGACGTAAATTTAATGCTGACGGCAGTTTGCGCGAAGGCGTAACGCTTGAAGACGAGAAGCCGAAGGCTGCCGCTGCCGCTTCGGCACCGGTAAAGGAAAGCGTCATATTAGATGAATCCGAGGCTCCGATACAAAGCGCCGTGGAGCCGGAGTCACCCGCTGCGGACCCTGAAAAGCCAAAGAATGAAGAAATATCCGAGGAAGAAATCCTAAATGATGAAGATCCGGCGAGCTTTATTAATTTTATGTCTACGCTCGTAACGAATGCAGCGGCGTCGCTCGGTGCCATGCCTCATCCCGTTACGGGACAAAAATCGGTGGACCTCGACACCGGTAAATACTGGATCGATGTCCTTGTAATGCTTCGCGAAAAAACCAAGGGGAACCTGAATTCCCAGGAGGAGAAGCTGATCGAAGGAATTTTGGGCGATCTGCAGATGCAGTATCTTGCGTTAACCCGCGCTACTGAGGAGAAGCTAAAAGCCCAGGCGGCCCAGAAGTTTTCGTCTAAAGATATTCTCGGGGGGTAGTCTGGTTTAGTTGACTGAGTTGACTGAGTTGACTGAGTTTGCTGAGTTGACGTGATTCTTTAATATTCTTTTTCTCACAAGTTGCTGACTAACTAAACTAATAAAAGGGGACCTCACATGGCTACATTTAGACGATTTGAAGAAATCAATGCATGGCAAACGGCACGGAAATCCACAGCACGAATATACACATTTTCGAATGGAAGTCTTGGAAGGGATTTTAGTCTTTGTGACCAAATGAAAAGGGCGAGCATATCGATAATGGCCAATATTGCCGAAGGTCACGGAAGACGAACAAATAAGTCAACTCTGCAAACACTGCCAACTCAGTGAACTCAGTCGACTCGGCGAACTCAGTCAACTCGGCTAACTTCTTTATGAAACTAACGTTCCTAGGAACCGGCACATCCACGGGCGTCCCATCAATTGGATGCGATTGTGAAACCTGCCTTTCCGATGATCCGAAGGATAAGCGTCTTCGGGTGTCAGTCTTGATTGAACATGCCGGTAAAAAGATCCTTGTCGACACTTCGATAGATTTTCGCCAGCAAGCCCTGCGTGCAGGGATCAAAAAGCTCGATGCGATTTTAATCACCCACTGCCATGTTGATCATGTTTTTGGCTTGGACGATATTCGCCCGCTCAATTTTCGATACGGCGCCATGGGAGTTTATGCAAATGAAATAGCCTGGAAAGATCTCAGGCGTATATTCTCATATATTTTTAACCCAACACATCTCGGCGGTGGACTGCCGCAGCTTATACCTCACACCGTAGGGAACAACTCACCATTTGCTTTCGGGAAAGATATCGAGATCACACCGCTTGAAGTGATCCATGGCAAGCTTCCGGTTATTGCTTATCGTTTTAACGATTTTGCCTACGCCACCGATCTTAAAACGATTCCTCAGGCGTCCTTGGATGGTTTGCGGGATCTGGATACCCTTGTATTGGATTGCGTTCGCCTAAAGCCGCACACGACGCACCTCTGTCTTGAAGAAGCCCTTGCATACATTGACGAACTAAAACCGAAACGAGCTTTCTTAACGCATCTGAATCACGACATCATGTATGAGCGTGAATCAAAGCTGCTGCCCGAAAATGTTGAACTGGCCTACGATGGGCTGGTCGTCGAAGGCTAGCCCGATCGAATAGGCGGAAACCGGGGCTGCAATGGAGTGTGCACATCATCATCTGAGATTTGCTTGTTGGTCATACAGCCCGAAACCGGGGCTGGCCGGTTAGGCAGCTCATGTAATGAGCGATCAGCATGTAGCCCACACCGCTCCGGTGTGGGAAGAACCCAATAATTCATCCGGAGCTGTCGTAGACAGCGACAGCCTATCACCCGTTTCACGGGCTCGGTACATTTTTTAATCCATACCCATAGCTTATGCTATGGGCTACATGCTATCCCTCCGCATACGCGGAGTGCGGAATTAGGAAATCGCGTCAAACAGGCCAAAACCGGGGCTGCAATGGAGTGTGCACATCATCATCTGAGATTCGCTTGTTGGTCATACAGCCCAAAACCGGGGCTGGCCGGTTAGGCAGCTCATGTACTGAGCGATCAGCATGCAGCCCACACCGCTCCGGTGTGGAAAGGACCCAAAAATTCATCCGGCGCTGTCGTAGACAGCGACAGGATAATCGGCACAGGTACGCACGTGTTTCCGCCTGTTTTATAACGTTGAAAGAGGTGGGCCAATAATTTCACATAGATAGACTGTCTTTATAAACCTTTAGAGTCTGGTCGATCATATTTTGTAAGCTGAAATCTTCCCGCGCAACGCCTTTTGCTGCCGTGGCAAATTCAATTCGCTTCTGATCGTCGTTTAATACGGCGATCACTTTTTCAGCCAGATCCGACGGGTCACTAATACGCGCAAGTAAACCCGTTATTTCATCGTCGAGGAGTTCTTTTGCGCCATCGGTCTCAGTCGAAACAATCGGAGTGCCCGCGGCCATTGCTTCAAGAATGGCGAGTCCGAAGCTCTCCGAGTGCGATGAAGATACAAAAACATCCAGCGCCGAGAGAAGCGGAAGTGTATCGTCAACCCAATCAATAAATGAGAATTTTTCGTTCAGATTCGAACTCTCAACCAGTTGTTCGAGGCGCTTCTTAAACCCCATATCGATCGAGTTGTCACGCCCGACGATGACGAAATGGACATCGGAAATTCGGGCAGTAATCGCAGCGGCGGCCGTGACGAAATCATCCTGGCCCTTTAGCGCTATTAATTCTCCGACGGTTCCGATCAATTTCGAATTCAAAGGAATGCTGTGTTCATTGCGAAACTCCATCGACAATTCGTTTTTGTTAATTTTGGCAGATCTTTCTATGTCAATGCCGTTTGGAATACCGATCACCTTTTCTTTTGGAAAAGTCTTTTCAAGGTTTCTTTCCACCGCCGTTGAAACAGCGATTGCTTTTGAAACATTTTTCAGTACAAGTTTGTGCAGCTTTTTCATCGGAAAAAGCACATGGCGGGTGATGACTAATTTTGAATCCGGATAAAGCCTCACAGCCATGCTCGCCGGAGGGTAGTCCCTGGCGAGATGTGCATGGACAATATCGATCTCGTTTTCGCGCAAAAACCTTGCGATCTTTCGCGCTGACAAAACATCAAGCGCGTTTCTTAATCTAACGTGGAGTCGATTCTCAACGGGGAGAAACCCAAGCATATGTTCAAACTCGTTTTCTTTTCGAAGCGCAACGAAGACTTTGTGTCCTTTTCTGTGCAAACCGCGGCAGAGGTCGACGAGGTGTTTTTCCCCGCCGCCTATGTTTTTGGCGGATGAGATCTGAAGAATCTGCATTCAGTAAATGTTAAATCCTAAATGCACAATTGTGAATAGGGATTTGAAGATATTAAACCGTCAACGGTCAGAAATGATCGGAAAATAAAAAAAGGCGCGCTTTCCCAAGGAAAACGCGCCAAATAAATATTCACAATTTATAAAAATTTAGAATTCAAATCGGGCTCCAATTTGCGTTTGGAAGATACCCGAGCCCAAATTGTTTCTAAGTACGAAGTTGCCGTTTGCTTCACGAATCTGCATGAATCTGGCATTTGTCGGTCCATTCAGTCCGCAAGTTTCATCGCGTGACGTACAGAACTGCCTGTCTCCATACTGGATATTTTGGAAGTTAAATACATTGAAAAACTCAGCAGTAAAGATCAAACGCTTACGCTCATCAAAATTAAATCCTTTTTGGATTCTCATATCGATGTCATAAATCGGTCGGTTTCTAAAGGAGTTTCGCTGCATTGGTACGCCCGGCGCTAAGTACGGTCTGTCCGGTCCTCCGAGGAATCCGGTGATCGCATCGTTATTTACGTCCCTGAATATCTCAGCATCAATCGGATTACCCGAACGAAGTCTGATCGCACTCGACACTTCAAATCCCGCAGGCAAGAAGAAGATCGGGCTCGCGGTAAACCGGTGACGGCGGTCAAGATCCGAATAGTTATAATCCGGAAGACGATTATATTGATTCTCAGAATCCTGAAAACCGGTCGCACTCCGCTCGTTGTCGTCATCCGACATATTTCGCGAAAGAACGTAGTTCATTTGGAGTCTCATCCACGATCTGGTCAGCCGCGTACGAATTGTAAATGACTGATAGAACGACTTGGCTGATGATTGTCTCAGCTGAATACTTCCGAGGCTCGAGATTACTCGACGACGTTGATAGTCAGGTCTCTGCGCTACGGGCGTGAATGCCGTTGCAGGCGGAAGATTGATGTTTATATTCCTTTGCCGGTTAAACGCCCGAACTTGTGAATAATCAAATCCGACCGTAAAGCCATCACTGATCTCCCTTTCGTAACCTACTCCCAATTGAACAGATGCGGGGTTTTTGTAGTCACTCGCAATTGCAAATGGGAAGGAGTTGGTGAATGCACCAAGCGTACTCGGAGTCGCTCCCGGAGATGCAGCTTCGAGTGCAGCATTTACCGCATTTAGCTGAGCTACCGAAAGAACCGGAAGGTTGTTAAGCGGAGAATCGTTTAGATTGATTCCGGCAACCGCAAATAGACGATAAACCGTATCAGGACGGACGCCGTTACCTACGATCGCTGTGTACATTGGATTCGCAGCATCAAACGCAGCCTGGTCGAAGCTGCCATCCAAGAATGAAAATGATGTCTGCAGGTCACCCGGTGTTGTTCGGTAATTGTTGAAAGCACCGGCGAACAGCAGAAGTGGAGTTCGGGAATAGAAAACTCCGCCGTATCCTCGGACAACGCCTTTGCCGTCACCCATCGGGTCGTAAGCAAAACCGAGTCGCGGACCCCATTGCCATCCGCTGTCAGGGATGACGGTAGGATCAAATCCTGCACCGCCCAATAGCGGGAAGCTGGCGTTCCGCATTACATCGATCAATGCCGTATTTCCCGTTTCGGGGCTCGGATTGTATTGCTGAGAAAGCCTCAAACCAAAATTCAGTGTCGTATTGTCGTTTACTCTGAATGAATCCTGGGCAAAAAACGCAATTTCCTGAACGGTGTAAGCCGCTTCCAGATTACCGATTTGACGGCTGTAGTCGTTAGGGCCGGTCCTTGAATCGTCAAACCTGCCAAAATAGCTTGCATCCCGATTCATCGGATCGATGATTCGCAGTGTCGACATCGCGGTCAGTATGTTTCTGTCGCCGCCTGTGAAATAACCCCCAACACGGCCGCCTTCACTTGTTCCGGAAGTCGGGAAAGCGAAGATACGTCCGAGCTGGCCAAACCCGAAAAGCTGATCGGCATGAATTCGCTGGTAATCAACACCGAATTTCATTGTGTGGTCTCCGGCGATAGCGACCAGGTTGTCAGCAATTTGTATGCGAGTATCAAACTGCGTGGTCGGCATAAACGATCTTAAGCCAAAATCGAGCAAGTTTGATTCGACGTTGGGGATCGCTGAATTTGCCAGACGCGGTCTTTCGCCGCGGGAATACTGCCCGCGAAGTTCATTTGTAAACATTGAGTTTATAAATGAAGTCCACTGTCCCACGTAGGTGTAGGTTCGATTGCCCTCAATACCATCATTGGAAACAGCATTGTCGGTTGTCGGATTCAGGGACGTTTCACCCGTATTTACAGCATTCTCTGCGTCGTTGCGGCTGAAGTTGAATCTGAAGTTTGCACTGTTATTTTCGTTGAAATTAGCATCGGCTCTGACTGATCCCGCCCAAACATCGTTTGTAAGCTGGAAAGTCTCTTCCTGCGTTCGGAAGAAATCGAGAACTGCTTGTTCTTCCGGACGCAGCGGAACCATCGGATTGACAATTGTTGCGTCACTCAAATCGCTATCGGTCGCGATTCGGTCTACGCTCAGTTTTTGCTGCTCATAGGTTCCGAAGATAAAGTACTTATCTTTTACGATCGGACCGCCAACTGAACCGCCAAACTGATATCTGTCAGCAGCAACCTGCGGATCGGCAACACCGGACGCCGCGATAAGGGCATCGGCAAACTCATTCGTTCTGGCAAGCTTATCACCGCGGAAATTAATAAAGGCGCTTCCGCCAAACTCGTTTGTGCCGCCTTTGGTAGCGACATTGATTATTCCGCCCGTAGCGCGTCCGAATTCAGCTGAATATCCGGCGGATACTACCTGAAATTCCCGAACCGCTTCTTGCGGAAGGGTGAACGAGAAGTTGGAACGCTCACCGCCGCGGATTCCGCCAAAGAATGGCTGGGTGAAATCACCGCCATCGACATTGATCGCAAGGTCGATACCTTTTTGTCCACCGATCGAAAGCTGCCCGCGCTGTGCGTCGATCTCGACATTTGGCGTTAGCGTTGCAAGATCTTGAAAGCGTCTTCCATTGAGCGGAAGTTTTGAGATCTCCGCATTGTCCAAAACAGCGTCGGGTTGACTTACGGTTGTCTGCACTTCCTCACCGGTTACATTTACCACTGCCGAAACATCTCCGACACCAAGTGCGAAGTTTGCGGTTGAAGTTCGTCCAATGTTCACCGTTGCTTCAAGTGATTGCTCTGAAAATCCGGTTCCGCTTGCAGTAACCGTATAGGTACCAGGCTGTACCGATAAGAACCGGTAGTTGCCGTTATTGTTTGAGGTAGTGGTTTTTGCTACCCCGGTACTTTTACTAACAATTTTTACAGTTGCGTTTGGAACTGCTGCGCCGGTGCTGTCAGTGACGGTTCCGCTGATTTGACCGGAGCTGGCTTGCGATTGCGCAAATACTTGCCCGATTCCCAAAAGCAAACAAAAAACTGTCGTTACTAATATCTTAATTGAAAATTTACTAGTCATTTGGTTTTTTTGACCTCTTTTTTAGTTTATTAAAGTTTTTTGGAACATCTTTGAATGCTCCTACAATATATTGTGCGAATTAATGATTCAATCTCTATTCTGATTTTTGAATTAATATTCCAAATTTTGGATTTTTTTTGGCACACTATCGATCAATTTTATTCGGGATTGAGATTGACCCATCGACAAAAATATAGCTAAGTGCTGAAACTGCACGCCTTTTATGTGGACGCCCCAAAATGGACGGGGCTATTTCTTTCTAACTAATTCAAAAAAAATGATTTCAATGAATTATTAAGGCAATTCTGGTTCCGCAAATCGGGTCGTTTACACCCGATAAAAAAGCGATCATTTCACGTTCAAGTTAGGAGGATGTTAACAATCCGGAATTCAATTCTTTTTTTGAATCTATACATATGGCAGATTCGAATAACCAAATATAAATTCGGGTTTTGCGAATAGCTAGATGACGATGTCGGAAAAAGCTTTAAAGGCGGTATGCTGCTTAGCAACCGCATCGGGTTTTGGGACATCATATTTTTCTAGCGGTAAATATAATTTACGATCAAGGGAAGGAGAAGTAATGGCAAATGTATTAAATTCAGCATTTACGGGAAAATCAGCTATACCGCGACGCGTTCTTGCTAATCTAAGGGCGCAGGTGAGCTGGGTTGATAATTCAAGCGGAGAGAGAATCTCATTATTCGGGACAACCGAAAACGTCGGGGAAACAAGTGCTTTGATAAATCTTGAAGTGCTTCCGACGGTCGGTGCGGATGTGAATCTCAGTCTTTTCGATGATGACAAGCCGATAATCGAAACTCTGACCACGGTGATCAGGGTCGAGCGAGATCCGGGCAAACCGCAAGTTGCCCTTTCCGTAGTAAAAAACCTTAAGAAGTGGCAAGAGGACGCCCTGACGGCAGCTCAAAATTGGGTAAGCAGAAACCTGCGGCTCAATTATGAGGAAGAATGGGCTAACTAACTTCTTTTGCTTTATTAAAGAATAGCGGTCGATTCCGTGTGTTTACAGAGATTTTTTGATCAGATCTCTGACGCGGGATTCGACCATTTTCTGTATCCCGGACAGGCTTGCCTCTGTGTCCGCTTCGAAGCGGCAAACGATGATCGCTTGAGTATTTGACGCCCTGACCAATCCCCAGCCATTTTCAAAACTAATTCTTGCACCGTCAACCGTGATCACTTCATTTGTCGCCTCAAATTGACCCGCTATCTTCCGTGGAATCTCAAATTTATCTTCTTCTCTGCAGGGAATTCTGATTTCATCGGTCGAAACCGTTTTCGGAAGGTCGGAAAGAAGCTCCGAGAGTTTTTTGTCCGTTTTTGAGAGAATTTCTAAAAGCCTGGCGCCGGCATAGCATGCGTCATCAAATCCATAATACCTATCCGCAAAGAAGATGTGTCCGCTCATTTCGCCGGCAAGCAAGGCGCCGGTTTCTTGCATTTTTGCTTTCACGATAGAGTGGCCGGCTTTGCACATCAACGCTTTACCGCCGAGTCTTTCAACCTCATCAAAAAGCGTTTGCGAACATTTCACTTCTCCAATCACGGCGGCCCCCGGGTTTTGCTTAAGTATTTGGCGGGCAAACAGTATTGTGAGTTCGTCGCCCCAGACAATTCTTCCGTCGTGAGTAACGACCGTGATCCGATCTGCGTCGCCGTCAAAAGCTACGCCGAGATCAGCGTGCTGCTTTTGGACCGTATCTATCAGGTCCTGTAAATTGTCAGAAACGGCCGGGTCAGGCGGATGGTTTGGAAAACTTGAATCGGGATTAGTGTAAAGCTCGACTACCTTAGCCCCCAATTCCCGGTAGATCGGAGCAGCCGTAACACCGCCCATCCCGTTTCCCGCATCGATAACGATCTTTACCCGACGCTTTCCAAGATCGATCCGCGAGATGATATCGCTTCCATATTTATCCAAAACTGATGCGGATTCTGCCGAACCATTCCCTTCCCGAAAATTATTCGCAAAGGCGATCTCGCTGATTTCCCGGATCTGTGAGCCGAAAAGAGTCTGTTTTCCGAGGCAAATCTTAAAGCCATTATGGCTCGCAGGATTGTGAGAGCCGGTTATCATCACGCCGCCGTCGACATCCTTCGTATAGACGGTGTGATACAGGACCGGCGTCGGGACTTGTCCGATCAAAACGACATCGCAGCCGGTTTCATTCAAGCCCTTCGCAAGGATCTCGCAGAATTCGGGTGAGGATTCGCGGGCGTCGAATCCAAGTGCAATCGTTTTCGCGTTGTTTTGGCGGAAGAAAGTTCCAATTGCCCTTGCAACGGTCGTAACAATTTCAGCGGTCAGATCC
>JABDJV010000489.1 GCA_013003295.1 Pyrinomonadaceae bacterium
TCATAAATTCTCCGGATAACTTCAAAAATGGAATCATTCAAACCGCCGCAGCTTCGCACGAATCAAGCGTTTCGGCGTCCTTCTCAACTTCATTGCTGCCGTACGTTCCGCCTTTATTTAAGGTGTCGAAATAGATCCCGATATTTTCCAGGATCTCCTTGGCCGAATGAGAATGGTAGAGCGTCTGACGAAATTTTGCTCCTCCGCGCAATCCCTTTGTAAACTGGCCGGCAAGCTGCTTCATTTTGCCAAGGGCCGCTTTTTCAGGCATATCTTCACGGAGGTACTCGAAGAATTCGAGCAGGACCTCCTGCTTGTCCTCGAGAGTCGGCTGATAGGCATCGCGTCCATTCAAGACATCATCGATCTGCCTGAATAACCACGGGTTTTGCATCGCGCCGCGACCGATCAGAATTCCATCACAGCCGGTTTCCTTAAACTTTTCAAGCGCAAATTCGACTGACGTAACATCTCCATTTCCCGAGACAGGTATCGATACCGCGTCTTTGATCTGCTTCACCAATCCCCAATCCGCGAGGCCCGTATATCTTTGCTGACGCGTCCTGCCATGCAAGGCAACATGCTGAACACCGCACTGCTCGGCCATTTTGGAAACTTCCACAGCGTTCCGGTCGGTATCATCGAAACCCGCCCGAATTTTCAAAGTAAGCGGTATCGAAATGGACTTCTTAATTTCCACCAAAATCTCTTTCAAAAGAGGAAGATTCTGCAAAAGTCCGGACCCGCCGCCCTTTTTTACAACCTTTGGAGCCGGACAGCCGCAGTTTACATCCAAAATATCCGCTCCCTGCTCCTCGGCCATCTCTGCCGCCATGACCATCCGCCGAACATTTGCCCCGAATATCTGTATGGCAAACGGCCGCTCAAACTCTCTAAAGCGCATCATACGCTTAGACTGCGGTGAATTTCGCGTCATTCCTTCAACCGAGATAAACTCCGAGACGGTCA
The DNA here is from genome assembly GCA_013003295.1 of Pyrinomonadaceae bacterium. GTDB lineage: Bacteria > Acidobacteriota > Blastocatellia > Pyrinomonadales > Pyrinomonadaceae > Aridibacter. Next base: position 970 of record JABDJV010000489.1, read on the forward strand.
TGCCGACTCCGCCGCGCTTTTTGAGCAAGCGGCGAAAGGAATAGTCGGTAACACCCGCCATCGGCGAGAGAACCAATGGAGGATTAATTTCTATGTCTCCTATATTGAAAGGTTTCATTTCACTTTTAAGGTGCGTTGTCACTTAGACGTATCTCGATCGCTCCAGAAATATCATTGACCGTTAAGAATTTTGGCGAAAGCAAAAATCGAGTAGCCGGCGGGGATGTGTCATACCGCCAAATTTCTACCTCATACTGACTATCTCTAAAAAGTTCGATTCTAAATTTTCCGCTCTCATCCGATTTCGTGCTTACCCGACCCCGTGATCCCTTGATCTTAAAGGAAATGTAGTTTTGTTTTACCGGGTCCCCGTTTTTCCAAACAATTCTGCCAAAAACGGTTTGCTTTTCAAGCTTTTTGGGGAACTTAAATACTATATCCGAAAATTTAGAACCAAGTTCAACGCGAAAGATCCTAGCATCCTTCCTGTTCTTTGTTCCCGGATAGAAAGTAGCTGGATAAGGCTTGGTTTCATTCGGACCACGATAACCGTTCAAAGCCAAATAATATTTTCCGACTGGGATTCCTTTTATTGAAAAGGTGCCATCTTTTCCAATAAATACAAGATGGGGACTACGGAAAAACTTATACTTATAACTTTCAATATTTACGAGGCCCAAAGCCGCGTTTGAAACTAACTTTCCATCCGCATATATGGCTTTCCCCTTCATTTCACTCCGATTAATAATGTGCATACGCCTCCCTACACATCTCGCATCCTCTACCTTTACCGGCGGGTTTTTATTACTGTAATAGTTACCAAATGCCAAATAAGGTGGCAGAATCGGACTTACCAGATAGTTTCCGGGAGGCACATTCATGCTGAAAAATCCCTTCTGGTCGGCAGTAGCAAAATATTCGGTTTTTTTGGCTCCTAAGTTTTGGGCTTTGATCCTCTTAACCTTCAAAAATGGCACACCGTGAGGAAAGTACTGGCCAGCTACAACAGACTCCGAAACACCGCCTAAGATCGTACCGCCGGAACCTCGTTTTGGTCTATTTTGGAGAAAATTGAGGGCTTCCTCTGCTTTTTCGGTTTTGGTTGTGCCGCTGCAAATTGATGTCCAGAGGAGTTTTTGAACATTCGGCTGACCATACATAGTTGGTGGCTTCATCATCGAAGAGAAAACCACATAGGTCTCATCGGTCTTGAACGGATAGCCGCAATCACCCCCTCCACATCCCGAATAGACCTTAATAATTTCTCCTTTTTTTGCGCCTTTGAAATTTCGAACAACCTCCAAGGCGGTCTCACGAAACTTACACGAAAAGCGGATACGAGGGTTTTCTGGGGTTCCCACATTTTTTCTGTTCAGGAAGGACTCAGTCTTTACAACCTTTCCCGTAAAAACTACCTCCGATCTCTGATAGTTTTCACAGGGAGTTGATGGTGCGCAACTACACGCTTCAACATGACGAAATGCTCCAAACAAAAAGAAAAGCAAAATTCCCTGAAAAATAACCTTTTTTAAAGTCACCATTGTTTATTCTCGAGTCAGCACGATCCCCGAAGCCAAAAACGAAATTTCCGTTACCGTTCCATCAGGATTGATCTTGTCGAATTTCGCTCCATCTTCTTCCATCAGGTGTTTAACCTCTTTTTCGGATAATTTCTTGAGACTGAAAACGCCCTCTGTCAAAACTTTGTAACCCGCTGATTTCAAGGGGATAAAAAATGCGTGGTCTTTCATCTTTACGCGCACCGTTTTGCTTGCATTCGGGGTCGCTCCCAGCTCGGCCCAGCAGCCTTCTTTTTTGCACGAGCGAACAACAAACCCCTGGACTCTGACCATTTTCCCAGAATATTTCCCGGGGTTTTTGAAAACCTTTTTCAGCGAAACTTTTTTCGACTTTCCAATCGCTGCACCGCGTTTTATCTTGCCGTCATCGCCGAATTCGGCAATCTTGTCAGCATCGGTGGCCTTTTTCTTCATTGGAGAGTCTTCCTGAGCAAATGCGCTAAATGAAAGCGCTGCAAACAGCATAGTAATGTAAATAATTCGTTTCATAATAAATCACTCCGATCACTTAAAATTTTGTTAAACAATCCATAATTATACTAGAAATCGGGCGTTTCTATAACTCGGGCGCGGCTTCGTAGACCACCTTTCCATCTACGATCGTCAGAACCACTTTCGCATCGCGGATCCGCTCGGCGGGAACCGAAAAAATGTCGTCAGACAAAATAATCACATCGGCAAGTTTTCCAGCCTTGATCGAGCCTTTCACCTCTTCCTGAAACTCCGCATACGCTGATCCAATAGTGTAAAAGCGCACGGCTTCTTCTACCGTCAACGCCTGCTTTACACCGCCTTCAAAGCTTCCGCGATTCACGGCGGCGTGAATGCTAAAAAGCGGGTTGAAGTCCGTTATTGATGCATCCGAGCCGAAGGCGATCTTCGTGTCGGCATTTAAAAACGAGCGATACGGTTCATTTCCGCCAAAAAGATGGGGCTGGAGCGAAACGATAATATTCGATTTGCTATACCGCCCAAGATTGTTAAAACGGAACCGAAACGCGTGTTCGACACGGAAGCGACGGTCCCGCTTCGTATTTTCATTTTCGATTCGCTCAAAAATTCCCAGAACGATCTCATTCGCCTTGTTTCCTATCGCGTGCATCAATACCTGCAATCCGGCCTTGTCAGCCGCATCTATTCTCTCGTAAAGCTCCGGTATCGATTCTTCAAATCCATCGGAAAAGCTTTTAAGACACCCGATACGCACCAGCGGGCTTTTGACAGGTTTTTCATCCATCATCTTCAACAGCCTCTTCCACTCGTGCAGCGGCGTGCAGTCATACACCCGCGTTTTTAGTTTCCCTTCTTTTTCAAGCGCAAGCAGATAGTCGCGCTGATAATCAGAATGAACATCCTGGACGCTTGTTACGCCCAAAGACGCTGCATAATTCGTGGCCGCTTCGGTAACGGGAATCCAGTCTTTTGTCTGGGTCTTGGGCGCCTTAAATTTAACCAGCAGTATCGCCGAGC
>JABDJV010000011.1 GCA_013003295.1 Pyrinomonadaceae bacterium
CCGCGTTTAGACGCGAGTTGGAAAACCAGTGCCGCGGTAAAGCTGCTTCCCCAGGCGATCTTCTTGCCGGTAAATCCCTCTTTTTTTGCAAAATCAAGAGCTGCCTCCAGGTCCTGATAGGCATCGCAATAGGAGAATTCTTTGGTAATGTCTGCCATTGTGCGGTTGGTGCCAAATCGATTTCCGCCCTGGCGCGTGTCGGTCGCCATGATGTTGTATCCAAGTTTCAAAAGGCGCGGGATTATCGTTGCGTATTCACCCCTGACATCTCCGCCGCCCTGATGAAAGAGCATGATCAGCGGCGTGGATTTTCCCTTTTCCGAATCGTAAATATCTGCGTAGAGTTTGATCCCGTCTTTTGAGGCAAAGGTTACCTCACGTGATATTGACGGGGCCTCTTGGTTAAGGTGATGCAATGTTAATTGAGTTTTGCCGCCAGCAAAGGCGATTGCGCTTAGAAAAACAGTGATCAGCAAACACACTACGAACTTCATTTAAAAAATCTCCTTTTGGGTTTGGTCAGCAAACTTTTTTCCAAGTATATCTAAATCAGCGGTCTATTTGAACCTTATTGGGATACGCCGCCGGAAACTATCCGCAAAATCCATGAAAACGGTGACAGATTTTTGACCCGATCATAGTTCTGATATACAAATTAGGCAATGGATTTTAATTATTCCCAAAAGGTAATGGATCTTCAGAAAAAACTGGAGGCCTTTATGGATGAAAACGTCTATCCGAATGAAGCGCGCTATTTGGAAGAGATAGGCTCCGGAGATCGTTGGGAACCTATTGACCTGATCGAGGAACTAAAAGCCAAGGCGAAAAGGGCAGGACTATGGAATCTATTTCTGCCTGACATTTCGGGTCTCTCGAATGTTGAATACGCACCGCTGGCCGAGATGATGGGAAGAGTTTATTGGTCGGCGGAGGTTTTTAATTGCTCGGCACCTGATACCGGAAATATGGAAGTGCTTCATATGTACGGCACGGAATCTCAAAAAGAGATGTGGCTTAAACCGCTTTTGGAAGGCGAGATCAGATCATGTTTTTCGATGACTGAGCCCGATGTTGCCTCTTCTGATGCGACAAATATTCGCGGTTCGATTGTGCTCGACGGCGAGGATTATATTATTAACGGAAGGAAGTGGTGGTCAACTGGAGGCGGTGACAAACGCTGCAAGCTCGCGATCTTTATGGGGAAAACCGATGAGAATGCGTCAAAATATCTGCAGCAGTCAATGATCCTGGTCCCGTTGGATGCAGAAGGTGTCAGTATTAAAAGAATGCTGGATGTGTTTGGTTATGATGATGCTCCAAACGGCCACGCCGAGATCACATTCGAAGATGTTCGCGTTCCAAAGGAGAATCTGCTGCTCGGTGAAGGACGGGGGTTTGAAATCGCGCAAGGGAGATTGGGTCCCGGTCGGGTTCATCACGCGATGCGTTTGATCGGATTGGCGGAGCGGGCGCTCGAAATGATGAAGGAGCGGTCAGGCCGGCGGATAGCATTTGGCAAGCAGCTTTCCGAGCAGGGAATAATAAGAAGCTGGATCGCCGAATCCCGCAGCGAGATCGACCAGGCCCGCCTACTGGTTTTGAAGACGGCCTGGATGATGGACGAAGTCGGTAATAAAAAAGCGCGGAAGGAGATCGCGATGATAAAAGCCGTATTACCGAAAATGGCATTGGAAGTTATCGACCGGGCGATTCAAACCCATGGCGGGGCGGGCGTCTGCCAGGATACATTCCTGCCGTTTGCCTGGACCATCGCGAGAATGCTCCGAATCGCAGACGGCCCCGACGAAGTTCATCTTGAATCAATTGCAAAAATGGAGTTAAGATAAACATGTCATGAACATCCGTGATGTAAAACTGGAAGATTCGTCCCAGATCGCTGAGATATATAACCACTATATTCTGAACACCCACCACACGTTTGAAACAAAACCGGTCGAAGCTGCCGAAATGGAGGAGCGAATTAAGGAGGTAATCTCGGATTTTCCATTCCTTGTCGCAGAAGAGGACGGAAAGATCGTGGGTTACGCTTACGCGATAAATTTTAAGCTTCGACAGGCTTATGAAAACACTTCTGAGGTGTCTATTTACGTAGACAGCGATTCAAAACAAAAGGGAATTGGAACACTGTTGTACGACGGGCTTTTTGAGGAGCTTGAGGATCTATACGTGCATGCGATTGTCGCCGGAATCGCTCTTCCAAATGATCCGAGTATAAAGTTTCATGAAAAACTGGGTTTTGAAAAGGTGGCTCATTTCCGCGAAATTGGATACAAACTCGGGCGATGGATCGACGTCGGATATTGGGAGCTCCTGCCAAAATAGTACCTTCGAAAATCAAAGGACCAACTCAATTCGCTGACACTCGCGAACATCATTTTCCTCAGCTTGTCGACGGACACAAGCATCTCATCACAATGTCCTTTGCACCCTTGGACCGGACCCGTGGAGCGCGAATCCTTGGCCTTGAAATATCCACTCTTAAAAGCAAAATCAAGCGACTGAAATAGCACCCGATGCGGGATAAAACTTCGTCCGAAAAATTGGATAAAATCCAACTTTTCGTAACGATAACTATAATATTTACAATAAGTTAGCCGAATTTGGAATATTGTGTTATAAATTCAGAATTGGCGGTGTGTTAGGCGTAGAAGGCAAACGATTTTATAGCTTTCCTTTTATAGCAAGAAGCCAGTTTTAGGTTGAGAAAGAGCCTTCATTTTTTGGCATAAGGCTGTTCTTTTAAATTATCGGTCATCGGGTTCAGCAGTTTGACCGAAGGAGAATGGTAATGAAAAACACACTTACAATTTTCGCAATAATAGTTTTTTCCGTTTCCATAAGCGCTCAGCTTCAATTTGTTGAGCGGTCCGATACCAAAGTTAATCCAAGAGAAAGTAGGACGGTGAATAGTGATCAGCCAAGCAC
>JABDJV010000025.1 GCA_013003295.1 Pyrinomonadaceae bacterium
TTATTTTCCAACATCACCTGACTCTTTTAGCACATCGCGGATGTTCTCAAATGTTCCATCATTTGGCGCCGGCTTCAAACCGAGAATGTTGAGAGCTGCACCGTCCTTGTATACGGTCTCAACCTCGTTACGAAGCACCGTAATTCCCGCTCGCCGCAATTCCTTTTGAACGGTCTCGTCGTCATACCAGCCGTCATGGTTTCCAAGCACGGCAATTGTGCCAAATCTTGCTTTGAACCCTTTCAAGTTGTCGGCGATCGTAGCCATAGGCATTTTTAAGGGCCGCTTGCGAATCGGCCCGTTGCCCGTTTGCGACACAAAGTCTCCAAGTAAAACGATCAGATCCGGGTCTTGCGCATTTGCCAACTCAACAACATCCCGAATTTTCTGTTCATCAACAAATGCTGAGCCACCGTGAAGATCACTGATCGAAACAATTTTAAATCCTTCGTAGACCTTATTCCAGCCATCAATCCTGATTTCATTCTGATTTAGAACGAGGCGATTCGGCTCAATAAAGAATGCGTAGACAAAGAGCGCAATTCCAATCAACGCCGAGGCGATTATCAAAATCCCGAATGGACTGATTGATCTATTTTTGTCACTTTCCAAAATATTTACTCCAGCGCGAATCTACCAAATCACCTATATCTTCCCGCACCTCAACCTCCTTCGGATACCAAGGTTTCATACGTGCGTCGATAACGATCGGCGCTCCATAGGAGATATGATTGTTTACAACTTCGATCTTCTTCGCGTAAATATCAGTCGAAGGGTTAAAACGCGTCCATGTTGCCCATAAAAACTTCTCGGTAGAACGGGCAAATTCGATCGAGTCATGCAGGACGACTAGTTCAAATTCGTCGAAAGATCCGCACCGCGCCACTCTCGTTGCGAGTCTGTTTTCAGATGGCTGTTCGTTATCGGACGCATATGGGTCGGCTTCAAGTACGAGACATCCGCCGCAGTAGACCTCAGCTTTTCTAATGCCCTTTGGAAGTGACCCGTTGAATTCCCTTTTCAACTCCCGTTTTGCTTCGCCGACTCCGACGAGCATCGCTTTCGAGCCGTGATTTACTTTACCCGACGCGTAATCAAGGGTATCGAATGAGGTTCGGTCAAAAATGAAAAAATCACTTTCCCAATCTACCCGCTTGAGGATGTGTTCAAAAAGCGATTTGAAGTCGCGTAAGTCCTGCGGCTTGTCGGTCAAGAGTAAAAACTTTGTCAGCGAAAGCTGTCCTTCTCCGAGAATTCGGAAACCCGCACCAAGTGCTTCTCTCGAATACCTTTCCTTGACTACAGCCGCCGCCAGCGAATGAAACCCAGTCTCTCCATAGCTCCAAAGATTAAGAACTGCCGGCATCACCAGTGGAAATAGCGGCGACAAAAGCTCTTGCAAGTAATCGCCTATGAAGAAATCCTCCTGCCGGGGTTTTCCGACCACCGTGGCCGGGTAGATCGCGTCCTTTCTGTGAAAAACCGCCTCTGCCTGAATTACTGGATAATCGTGCTTAAGAGAATAGTATCCGTAGTGATCACCAAAGGGCCCTTCCGGCCGGCGGACCTTTGGCGGCACTTTGCCGCTTATAACAAACTCTGCCTCAGCAAGCAATCGCAAACCATTCTCGAGCGGATTTTTCGCCGTAGTTATCTTTCCGTCATTTAACAGCGACGCGAGCATTAATTCCGGAACATCCTCCGGCAAGGGGGCGATCGCGGCAAGAATCATCGCCGGCGGCCCGCCAATAAAGATATTTATCGGCAGTGCCTCGTTCAGCTTTTCCGCTTCGTGATAGTGAAATCCGCCGCCCTTATGGATCTGCCAATGAATACCCGTGGTGGTTTTGTCGAAACGCTGGATTCGGTACATACCCAGATTGTGCTTACCCGTCGAAGGGCTCTCGGTATACACGAGCGGCAGTGTAACGAAATGACCACCGTCTTCATGCCAAAGCTGCAGCAAAGGGAGTTGTTCAAGATCGGCCGGAGTTTGCGTAACCTCTAAAACAGGGGCTTTTGAGACGTTTTTAGTGCCGAGCTTAAGACCCGTCCAGGCCATATCGCGAAACTGCCACAGCTCTTTCGGCTTAGGCGGCAGCAGCACCTCAACCAATTCAACCGCACGCTTTACAAAATCATAGGGGCCTCTTCCAAAACCAAGCTCGATTCGCTTGATCGTACCAAATAGATTCGTAACAACCGGAAACTCTGAACCCTTAACGTTTGTAAATAACAACGCCTTTCCCTGTTCGTCAATTACCCGGCGATGGATCTCGGCGATTTCCAGGTATGGGTCAACCTGAGCGTCTACTTCGACGATCTCGTCCTCATCCCTAAGCTTTTGTAAAAACGACCGCAGGTTCTTGTGCATCTTCGGTTAGGCGGCGCATGAATCGCTCGAAAAACATCTTATGGCCGCTCGAATTTTCTGTTGAATTAATAAAAAAGCGGAAGAACCCGTCTCCCGCTGCCAGATAAAGGAGATTGTAACCGCTACTTCGCAATCCGCCGCCGGGTGTTCTTGCGAATGTTATCACTATTTAAGTCGAGATTCTCTGCCTTTATAACCTCGATCGTCATATTTGAAAATCGCTTTTGCAGGTCCTCCATAAACAACTTTGCATCGCCGACAATGATCAAATCGCCGCCCTTCAAATTATTCGCAGCAAAATCCTTCAGCCCGGCGCTCGAGACCACTCCAACTGCGCTCATGTACGAGTTTAACTCTTCCGGCCTAAGATCATACAAATACAAGTCTCTAAGCCGCGCGGCCAAGCCATTATTTGTTTGAAGGCCGCGGCCAAATCCGCCGGTAACGACCGCCTTTCTTGGCTTCATTTCGGCATCGGAAACGTCAGTGTTTACAAGTTTTTCAATTTCCAACCGAACCAGCTCCGCGACCTGTGCCGCCGATTCATTTTTTGTTTGGGCGATGGCCGAAAAATTCGTCTTTGCGGCGCGCCAGCCAAAGTTACTTCTGGCGCCATAGGAAAGACCGCGTTTCAACCTGATCTCCTGATTTAACCTCGCAGAATAGCCGCCCCCGAGAACCGAATTCAAAACCGTTGCCGGAAAATAAACGCGGCTTGGGATACAGTCACCGCCAGGTTCGCAGTACGCTCGACCATATTCCAATCGCTTTGAATAACCTACGGCGGCCTGGCCCGAATTGGCCAGATCTACGACAAGTATTCTCTCGATCACGCGTTCTTTTGCCTGACCTATATAATCGACGGCCGGAGTTCGCTTTGCCGCCGGCGTTCTTTTACCCGATGCTTGTCCCCAATTTCCAAAAAACAGCTTCGCGTAACCAAATGCACTCGTCTCGGAAACATCTCCGGTAAAGATTAGGACCGAATTCTCAGGCCGGTAATTTCTTTTGTGAAAATTAATTATATTTGCTCTTCTGATTCTTGCTACTGTTTCCGGGGTACCTCCGATCAGATGCTCGCCGTAAGAGTAGCGGCTCGCAACATAGCTCCACAGCGAGCCCGGCTGTTTTAAGCTGACTTTAAAGCCGTCGAGAGTTCTTTTCTTTAGAAGCTCGATCTCGCCTTGGGGAAAGCTCGGCCGGATCGCGGCGTCAGACATTATAGAAAGGGCTTTTCCCAAACCGTCTTTCATTACGTTCAGTGTGATAGTTGAAGATTCCCAGTCCGCACGGGAATTGATACTTCCGCCTAAATACTCAATTTGTTCGGCAATTTCCGTCGATGTGCTGTATTCGGTCCCCTTTGTAAGAAGAGTGGCAGTCATATTGGCTAAACCGGCAAGCCGCTGGCTTTCGCTTCCGGCACCGCGTTTAACAAGCAGCCCGGCCGTGACCAGCGGCAGCCCCTTTTTCTCCACGAGAACCACCTTAAGACCATTGTCTAAAGTAGTTTCCCTAACGGCGGGAACCTTGAAAGCGGTAGGCTCGGATGGCGGCGGCGGAGTTTCTGACGGAGTTTGAGCGCCGACAGCGACGAATGATCCGAAGCAAACTGCCGCAAATATGAGTAAAACTTTGGTTTGGTCAAACACTATTCCTTACCTCCCGTATCATCACCTTTCTGATAATAAATAACTGCCCGGCTATTTTCTTTAAAATATTTACTCATAACATCCTTTACCTGTTCCGCAGTTACGCTTTGAAGTTTTGAAACATCGCTGTTAACTGCGCGGGCGTCCTTGTTATAAATAATCGCTTCGCCGATGGCAAACGCCTTTCCATTGGCCGTTTCCCTTCGCTGAAGGATCTCGGTCACTAATTTGTTCTTTGCTTTTTGAAGTTCCTTTACAGTTGGCCCCCCATCCTGCATCTTCCTGATTTCTGCCAACAGCGCATTTTCAATGTCCTCAAGCTTTTTTCCTCCTGCGGCAATCGCATAAAACACAAGCAGCCCCTTATCGGTCCTTATATCGGAATATAACACCGCGGTTTGCGCAAGCTGCTGTTTCTGCAACAACTCCTGATAAAGTCTTGAACTCCGGCCGTCAGACATGATCGCTTCGGCCACCTTGATCGCAGAAATGTCATCGCTGTTTGAAGGCGGCGCAAAATATGTCATCGCCAGCGCCGGCAGGGGTACATTCGGCCGGGTTTTCGAAAATCGTTCAACCGCAGTTCGATCGGGTTCTTTGTCGGTAACGCGGGTTATTTCGCCCGTAGGTTTTTCCAGCCGGCCAAAGTATTTGTCGACCCACTTATCCAGCTGCTCCTGCTCAAAGTCACCAACAACGATCAAAGACGCATTGTCGGGCCGGTAATACTCTTTATAAAACTTGTACGCGTCTTCGAGCGACGCGGCACTTAATTCTTCCAGGTTTCCAATGACCCCGCGTTTGTAGGGATGGACCTTATATGACAAGCTATCAATATATTGAAAAAGCATTCCGTAAGGATTTGCCAATACACCCTGACGGTATTCCTCCTTGACCACATCTCTTTCGGAAGCGAAGGCCTTTTCATCCACAGAAAGGTTCACCATCCGGTCAGATTCTGCCCACAGAAGCGTTTCGAGGTAATTTGACGGTACGACTTCGTAATAATTCGTCAGATCATCTCGCGTAGAAGCATTGTTCCACCCGCCGACGTCTTCGGTTAAACGGTCCAGCGTTTCGTTTTCCATGTTTTTCGTCGCCTTAAACATCATATGTTCGAACATATGCGCGAAACCTGACCTTCCGGCAGGATCGTCCTTTCCGCCGACGCGGTACCAGACTTGGACGGTAACGACCGGATTTGATGTATCTCGAACACTATAGACCTGTAATCCATTTTCTAACGTCCGCTCGCTTATATTTAGCGGCGCAACACGTGCTTGCCCTGCGGTTGATATTGCAAGCAAAGCAAACAGGGTTATCAAAAATAATTTCTGCATAGCAATTCTCACTTAATTCTTCGAATAATCGTAAAATCCTCTGCCGGACTTCCGACCAAGCCAGCCGGCATCGACATACTTTTTTAGCAAGGGACAAGGTCGATATTTCGGATCGCCGAGCCCTTCGTGTAATACATTCAATATTGCGAGGCAAACATCCAGCCCAATAAAATCGGCCAGAGTCAAGGGTCCCATCGGGTGATTCATACCGAGTTTCATGATCTCATCGATCGATTCCTCGGATGCGACACCTTCATGAAGACAAAAGATCGCCTCATTGATCATCGGCATCAAAACTCGATTGGAGACAAATCCCGGATAATCGTTACACTCCACGGGCACTTTACCGAGTTTTTCAGAAAGTTCTTTTACGGCAGTATACGATTCGTCGCTTGTCTCGATCCCTCGAATGACTTCAACCAATTTCATCAAAGGAACCGGGTTGAAAAAGTGCATCCCGATCACTTTGTCCGGACGCTTTGTGACAGCCGCGATCTTTGTAATTGATATCGACGACGTGTTAGAGGCTAAAATTGAACCTTCGGCCAGAATTTCATCCAGATTCTCAAATATTTGCTTTTTAATATCGAAATCTTCGGTCGCCGCCTCGACAACCAAACCGCACCCACTTAGGCCCTTTAATTCCGTCGTAGTTTTGATTCGCCCGAGAATCGACGATTTGTCATCTTCGGTGATCTTTTCCTTCTTTACAAAACGATCGAGGCTCTTAGAAACGGCCTCGACACCTCGATCTACGAGTTCCTCTTTGATGTCGCACATAACGACATCAAACCCTTTGCTTGCAGCTGTTTGAGCAATTCCATTGCCCATCGTACCCGCACCAATGACTCCAATCACTTGATTCATTCTCTTATTGATCCTATTGATAAAATTGCTGTCGATTTATTCACTATAAATATACTAAACCGCTGCAATAAAGGAAAAGAGCGACGAGATTAATTGATCTCATCGCTCTGGGCAAAAACTCTACTTTTATCTTCCTACCAGTTCCTCTCAGGCGGCGGATCATATGATGCGATCTGCCCGCCATCGAAATAGCGCTGGCCCTGCTCGCCAAATATAAACCACAAACCGTAAACACCGGCGGCGGTTCCCAGCGGCATACTTAACAGGGCGAGTATCGAACCGATTATCGCCCATATTCTCGCGGACGGTCTTTGCTTGAAAAGTTTCCACCCCCCTATGATTTGAGGCAGAAAAAAGATCGCTGTCAAAAAAACCATCGCGGCTGCAAGACCCAAAAACATCATTCCGGCAAACTCCTGCTGATTCACACTCTTCGGATCGGCCAGCATTGCAATCCCAATGCCGCCGTAAATCAGCGTCACCAAAGCCAGAATTAGAA
>JABDJV010000032.1 GCA_013003295.1 Pyrinomonadaceae bacterium
GCCGAAACAAGAGCATTGGTAAAAAAGGGAAGTACTGGGTTTCGAGCGGAAACAGAATATATTCATTCGAAAAGGGCGCCGCGTCTGATAACGATAAACAAATCGTAACGAACTTAAAGATCTTCCACTTTTCACCCGATGACCTGACCCTACAAGGACTAACAGAGGTGGATAAGGCCCGTTGGAACACAAAGCAAATCCAGTTTTTAACAAAACCCAACATAATTTCAAAAAGCGCTGATCGCTTTGCTGTCAGTGACTCCTTAATTCGAACGGTTGAGGAGGATTTCAACCCGTTTGATCAAACGATCGTCAAACCGAGCCACCTGAGCATTAGTGAAACGAAAGAGCGTATAAAAACCGGGAACTCAGAAACTGACAGATTGACGTACTCGATTTCGCTGCAGAAGAAATACTCAACTCCGTTTCTGCCATTGGTGATCATCCTCTTCACGGTCCCATTTGCACTTTCACTCAGCAGGAAGGGAAATGTCATCACGCTTGGTTATGCTGTTGCTATTTGGTTACTTTATATGGGAATTACAAATATTTTTGAACAATTTGGCGTTAGCGGCTATTTATCGCCTTCGCTTGCCGTTTGGAGTCCCTTGGCGTTATTTGCAATTTTTGGGCTTTATTTGATAACCAGGGTGAGAACCTAAGCATTGCGATCACTTCGAACATCGATCGGGGCTGTAAGCGATCAGCCCGGAATTTGTCGGAACGACGATTTTTCCGCTCAGAAAGACCGGAGCTGAGACAAAATAGTCATCTTTCGAAAGAGTGATGCGATTCACAATTGCTCCATCATTCAGATCAATAAACAGCCCGATGTTGCTTCCATGGGTAACCATCGCAGCTATTCTGCTTTCGACAAGTGCCTTGCCCAGAATCCTTCCGGCCAGTTTTCGTTTCCAGACCTTTTTGCCGCTTTTCTTCGAGATAGCATATTCGAAGTTATCGTTAGACGAGACTAATATGACATCTTCAAACGCTGCGATCTCCGATATACCGCCTCCCGTCTTTGTCTTCCAGATCTCACTATAAGTCGACAAACTGATAGAACGAACGCCGCCAAGTTGGTCACCAACGTATAAGGCACTGTCAGACAAAAGCAGGTCGGACGGCGTTTTCCCAATGGGAATCTGGCCTACCATTTCTCCATCGATTACGGACAACACTATGACCGTTCGATTGGAACTGCCGACATATAACCTCGAATTCAAAAGCTTTGGCCTGGTGGTGAACCCAAGGTCGAATGTTTTTCTCCACAAGACCTCTTTTAATGCCTTGTTGAAGGCGTAAATATTACCGTTCCGCTCGGCAATTACAACCAAGCCTCCGTTTGATTCGATAAAAATCCCCTCAGAGTCAAACAGGCGAAGGTTTGGGATCAGTGAGCTGGCAATTCCGGAATCTATATTTATCGACAACATTGACGGGGAAGGCGTGGATCCAAGCGCATTCGCCGCTGCAGTTTCTGAGCCCGCGACAAGCAGACTTTGTCCGTCCACAAATATCTCTGAATCGAATGTTTCTCCGATCTTTGTTTTCCAAATTGCCTGCCCTTTGCTTATATCGATACCTACGATCTCCCCCTGAGAAGTTGGAAGGAGAATTGTTTTCTCGTTATCAGACGCAGTTTTTAGACTGGTCATATTGCTGCTTGGAAAAACCCAGCATTGCTGCAGCGGTTTCACCCAAATGGACTTCGCCTGCGCCCAGGAAACAAGAGGGAACTGAGCAAGCCAGAATAACAGCAGGTAACCAAAGATTGTTTTGGAGATTTTATCCATTAAGTTTTGTAATTTTGTATTTAACAGTTTAAAATTGCTCTAAACCTCAAAACGGGAAACGTCGACGAATCTTATAAATAGATGATTTTTCAATCTATTACGGTTCGCCGGTAAATACACAAATCTGGAGAACAAATTAATGTCTTTTAATAAAATAATTATAGTTGGAAACTTAGGGCGTGACCCTGAGTTACGCTACACACCTCAAGGAACTGCTGTTTGTAATTTTTCAATGGCGACAAATGAGAAAAGGCGAGATAAATCAGGCGAAATGCAGGATATCACGACCTGGTTTCGAATTACGCTTTGGAACCGACAAGCGGAAAACGCCTCAAAATATCTGCAAAAAGGTAGTTCGGTTTACATCGAGGGCCGTCTCAAGCTTGATGAATGGACCGACCGCGATGGAAACACACGACAGACTTTAGATGTTACAGCAACTGACATGCAATTCCTAGGCAGTAGACAGGAAGGAATGTCGGCCGCTGCGGGATCGAGTTCGTCCAATCAGTTTTCTGAATCAGACTCAAGCACTACTGAAAAGGAATCGACGGAACCGAGTACTGATGACGAAATACCATTTTAATTGATAACGAAGGGGTTCGGTTTGGGTCCGTTAGTTCTCAAACCGGACCTGCCTTGAATTTGAAAATATTTATAGAAATTCGCCTACGAACTAACCCATTTGCCCATCTGTCGAAACTTCTCAAACCGCATCTGCCTTCTTTTTTCGACACTTGTATTAGATAGTTGATCCAAGTTTTTCACCAATGCCTCTTTGAGACCCTTCGTGACAGCATCCAGTTTTACCGGTTCATCGTTGTTTTCGTCCGTTTTTAGTTTCCACTCGTTTGGCTCAGGTATGATCTCGTCAATAACCCCTAACTCGAGAAGGTCATCTCCGATCAGGCGCAGACTGTTTGCCGCGCGTTCCGACTCACTCGCATCTTTCCAAAGAATCGCCGCACAACCCTCCGGCGAGATCACTGAATAGACAGAATTTTCCATCATCAACACCCGATCAGCAATTCCGATCGCGAGTGCTCCGCCGGACCCACCCTCGCCGATCACCACCGCGATGGTTGGGACATTCAAATTAGCCATTTCGCGCAAATTAAATGCGATCGCCTCCGCCTGGCCCCTTTCTTCCGCATCAATTCCCGGGTATGCCCCCGGAGTATCGATGAATGTGATTATCGGACGCGAAAATTTCTCAGCCAGTTTCATGATTCGAAGCGCTTTTCGATACCCTTCGGGTTTTGGCATTCCAAAATTACGGTGCCGCCTCTGCTTAGTATCACGCCCTTTTTGCTGTCCGATCACGGCTACCTGGATATCGTTTAGCTTTGCAAATCCGGCAACGAGTGCTGCGTCATCGGCATACCGCCGGTCGCCATGCAGCTCCGCAAAATCCGTAAAAACAGAATTGAACAGGTCCAATGAATATGGTCGATCAGGATGCCTTGCAAGCTGAACGGCTTCAAATGCGTTTCTCTTCGATTCTTTCATCTTAATTCCAGACAACTTTACATCCTCTCTCGACTAACTTTGTTTCGAGTATGCTCGAACCTTCGATCCGGAGCGGCTCTGCCAAAACTTTTGCTTCGATGCCGTTCTCCAATTCAACATTAATAAAAACACTGCATGCGCCCTTGCTCTTACTCAGAAGGGAAATTACCTCTTCCATGACACCCTCATCTTCAGCAGATTGTGGCAACGTAAGCGACAGGGAAGCCGATTTCTCAAAGACAATATCGACCAGCTTCTTTACCTCATCAACGATAAGTGTAATTTCCTGACCTTCATTAGAT
>JABDJV010000051.1 GCA_013003295.1 Pyrinomonadaceae bacterium
ATATTCTAAAAAAAGCCTTGAGGCTGCTAACGGATGAATTTCGCGGAACCTCCGCAAAATTGGTAAATATCGTCCATGATGAAATTATCGTCGAGGCAAATGAAGCCGAAGCGGAATCGGCAGCGGAAAAGCTGGAACGTGCAATGGTCCGGGCAGCGGAAGAATTTGTTAAGAAAGTGCCGATCAAGGTCGACGTAAAGATTTCCGGCGAGTGGGCAAAATAAAAAAGCAGACCAAATAGCCCGCTTTTTTATCAAGATAGTATCGTTTCGTTATGCGGCCGCTTCAACTGATTCTTCCTCATTTACATACAAAATTCTTGTACAGCTTTCACACGTAAGTATTTGGTCGGTTGTTTTTAGCTCGACGATCATCTGCTTTCTGAGCGACATGTTGCAGGCGCTGCACGATTCCTCTTTAACCGCAGCGACCGCAATTCCGTCCCGGCTGCGGGTCACAAGCCGGTTATATACAGATGCCAGTTTTGGCGAAACCTGAGCAAAAACCTTCTCACGTTCTTTGGTTAACTCATCGAACTCTTTTCGATCCGCAGCGAGAGCCGTATCAAATTCTTTCTGTTGTTTTTCCCAGTCGCTTTCAAGATTGTTCACTTCGTCGGCCCGCTCTTCCAGGATTGCTTCGGTCTCTTCGATCGTTTCCATATTTTCCAAAATGCCGGTTTCGTGTTTAGAATTCTGTTTATTGAGAGAATCTATCTCCTTCATCGCAGCCTCGTACTGTTGATTATCCTGAGCATTTTTTAGGTTACGGTTAGCGCGTTCAAGACCAGTATTCACCTCAGCGATCTTTGCTTCGAGGCTGGTTTTTGATTCGCGGGCTTCATCCCTTCTTGTTTGTATGTCTCTAATGGAAGAAGCGTGCTTTTCAAACTCTTGTTCGATTTCAGCACGCCTCTCTTCTGCGCTTTCTATGTTTTCCTTGAGTTGCCGAATCCGCGTATCGGTCTTCTGCAACTCAACTAAAATTCCAAGTTCTGACTTCACTATGTAAATAACTCCTGTGCTTTTTTAGTGTAATTAAACATTCTACATTACATCAATCGAAAATGAAAAAGCATTTAGCGTTGCTAAATGCGTTCTAAGAAACTAACCCAAAAAGACTTCAAAGTGCTTTCTGAAGCTTTTTACGTTGAACGAAACCCGGTGCTTTTCTCCATCGATCGAAAACCACTGCGGTCTTTCTTCGTATTTCAGCAATACAAGCTCTTCGTCCTTCTTCTTAAACCCGAAGTGGCTGATATTGGCATATGCTAATGCACCGCCGCGCATGATTCCGTCGGTCGGAGACTGCGTCCAACCCGCCTCGATGCTCAGACATCTCACACCCTGTTGAAGCCTTAAAACGGAACCGCTTAGATGTCTTTTATCGAATTTGAACCGATGTTTTTCTTTTTGTTCGATCTTTATCTTGGCGCCATGGCGATTGAATGCAAAAACTATCTCAAGGACACTGTCGAAAAGCCATTTAATGCTTTCTTTTCGGATCGCATCGTTTGAGGCTTTCAGGGTTAGATAATCGGCGAGCTCGTACCGGCCAATTGCCTTGGCGTGTTCGATGGCTTTTTTAAGATCCTGGTTCCAAACTTCGTAAAGCTCGTTCATAGGTTTGAGAATAGAACTGCAAATAGATTATTACAATTTCGTGCTATTATCTTAGCAATCACGAGCGCTATCAAGAGCGGGTTTAACTTCATATGAGAAATCTGGTTCTAGTAATACTTTTACTCACAATTTCCGTCACACTATATCCGCAGGATTCTTCGAATACCGTAGCTAAGAAGGATGATTCTACGTCCGAGAAAGACACGAAATTGGGCGATGACAAATCAGAATTCAAAAACGCCACAAGCCAGCCGACCGCTGAGGACCGCATATTGGCGCTGAAAAAATTCATTGACGATTTTCCTGAGTCGGATATGAAGATACGTGCGCAGGAGATTATCGTTAGTTCACGAGCTGAGATCGCAGACGAGAAGCTGCGTTTGGGAGAGAACGAAGCCGGCATAGAGCTATTCAAACTCGCCGTAAAAGAGGCGCCCGAACCTGTTTCGGAAAAAGTATTTTCAGGATTGCTTGCTAAATTTCCATTAAATTTGTTTTGGCGGGGGCAAAGAGCAGCAGCATTTGAGGTTGCCAAAATGGTTGAAGACAAGGTTGGGGAAAACACCAATCAGCTTCTGGGCCTGACTAATTTTTATCTGGGCGTCGAGGATTCGTCCGGAGCAAAGCGGCTCGCCGAAAAGGTCCTGGAGCTTGATTCTGATTCAGCCGATGCCTACCTAAAGATCGGACTTGCCGAGCGGATCAGTTTCGACCTGGAGAAATCTGCCGAAGCATACGGAAAAGCTTTAGAACTCAATCCGGACTCTATCAATGCAAAAAACAATCTGGCGCAGATGAAGCGGGCGTTAGGTCAGCCCGATCAAGCCGCGGCTCTGTACCGGGAAATTCTTGAGATCGATGCCGCGAATTCGGTCGCTCAGACGGGACTCGCACTTTCTCTATTTGATGCTGGAAACCGGGCCGAAGCAGAAGCCGAGATGGCAAAATCCCTCGAACAAAATCCGAAAAATCTGACGCTTTTGGTTGGTGCGGCCTATTGGTATGCAGCCCAGGGCGACGGAGACGAAGCAGTTAAACATGCCCAGAAAGCCTTGGAGATCGAGCCCCGTTATACATGGACCTATATTGCCCTTTCGAGGGGCTATCTTCAGCAGGGATATCCGGACGCCGCGGAGAGGGTGTTGATCGTGGCAAAAAAATACGGCAACTTCCCGACGCTTGACTACGAGCTTGCTTCCGCAAGAATGGCTTCCGGGTTCTTTAAAGAAGCCGCCGAGGATCTGAGAAAAAGCTTCACAGTAGAAAATGGAGTTATAAAAACCAAGCTTGGCGGCCGCGTTGAAAAAGAGGCGGATTCGTTTATCGAGCTACTTTCGCTTGAGCGCCGGGCAAGCATTTTTCAGGTGACGGCAGCGGATAACAATATCGATTCAAAGCGCCTGAAGCATCTGCTTGATCTTGATCAAAAGATCAAATCTGAGGATATCGAAGAAGCTGGTATAGTATCGGCCGCTAATAGTTTTATTGATGGCGATGACAAGATGAAAACTCACCGGCAGTTATTTGTGGCTAACGAACTGCTCGAAAACAATAAAGCCCTGCCGGCAGTATTGGATATCACCAAAGATTCGGTAAAGGGCGTTGACACCGCGCTGGACATCATAAGTCCTTCGGCCGCGGTTTTGGCTGACGAGCTTTATCAGAGCAGAAAGATCGCTTTCACAAGAGGGCAGACGGTGGTAGTTCCGGATATACCCCGAAATACACTTTCGCGGATCATTCGGGGAAGGATCGAAGAGATTTCCGGTTGGGCGCTGTTTAATCAAGAGCGGCCCGATGAGGCGCTCGTAAAACTTAAAACGGCGATCAGTATTTTGCCGAAGGACAGCGCCTGGTGGCGTTCGAGCAATTGGCGCTTGGGTACGGTTTTG
Source organism: Pyrinomonadaceae bacterium (assembly GCA_013003295.1). Lineage (GTDB taxonomy): Bacteria > Acidobacteriota > Blastocatellia > Pyrinomonadales > Pyrinomonadaceae > Aridibacter. The sequence goes on from JABDJV010000051.1 coordinate 3,515, forward strand.
GAGTCGCAGAATAAATCTGAAGATGCGCTCAATGCTTATATTGAAGGATATCTTGAAGACGAGCAAAATACAGCAAAGAAGCTGGTGATCGAAAATCTCTATGCAAAGATCAACGGCAGTCTTGAAGGTTTAGATGAAAGGCTTAGAAACAAGGAGAGTGCATCAAATACTGCCACCATTTTCAAAGCCAAGCCGATCGAGGAAGAAACAAAGCCAGCCGAAACCACCGAAAACGAATCTGGAAGTGTCACCGGTGATGAAAACGCCTCGACAGATTTAACCAAAATTAGAATTCCAAAAGCCGTTCCGATCGCGCGAGCGACCCCAAAACCGGCAGCCACGCCCGAAGTGGTTGATCCGATCAAACTCAAATCCGACGAGATCAAGGCAAACTCTATAACGAATGAAGAGATCATCAAGGTTAGTACGGCTGCGGCAGTGACCAGGTCGGATACTGAAACAACGAGTAAATCCGCCTCCGAAACGATACTGATTCCCGATAGCAATATCACTAAATTGCCGGAGATGGCTGATGAAAATACCAAAAAACCTAACGGAAAAAATATAGAAACCAATACCGAAAAGCCTGAGAATGAAAAGCCTTTATTTGACCCGATCGTGATCAGTGTACCGAAGCCGGAAACTAAGGACTTAACCAAAACAAAAAGCCCCGATGCAGCAAAAACTGATACCGGGAAACCTAAAAAGATCGATTCCAACGGAACAAATATTGAAGATATTTCTGAGGCGATAAATGCGGTAAAACCGGTCAAGATCGAGGATGAACCGGTTAAGAATTCGGAAGAGAATTCTCTTGTTGACCAGGGAAGACCCCGTATCGTCGGGAATGATACCGCTGCCGTAAAACCGGGCGAAGAAAAGACCGAACCCGAGAAATGTGAAATAGTTTTCAGCCAGGACACTGTTTCGATTATCAACGGTGGTGGAAGTTTGGGATTGTTGATAGCTATCGAAGAAGGAAAGGGCGATCCGCAAACGATCACGGCGAAATCGAGAAGTCCGAAAGATGTTGAAGCGGTTCACGAGCCCGAGATCGGCGCGCTATCGGGAAGAGCATTCTTCGTGATCAAGTCGATCAGCGGAAACAAAGGGGTCTATACGGTTACTTTCAAAACACCCTGTGGTGATAAGGATCTCGTCGTTAACGTTCGATAGCAACGGCATTCGTCATTTAACATTGATCATTAAACGTTTATCATAGGTTGTCTTTGAGGTTGCGAGTAGATTACAAGTGTTTTGCAGGCGATTCCCAAAATTTTGCAGTTAAATGATAGATGGTAAAAAAACAATGTTTTAAAAGTGGATATGTCGCCCTAATTGGGCGTCCCAACGCGGGAAAATCAACACTGCTGAACCATCTTGTCGGCGAAAAAATTGCCGCAGTTTCCAACAAACCTCAAACGACTCGTCATAAGATTCAAGGTATCGTCACAACCGGTGAAGGACAGATCGTATTTGTCGATACGCCGGGCGTGCACAAACCGGGTTACCTGTTAAACCGACGGATGATGGCCGCGGTTCATGATGCGATCCTCTCGGTCGATCTGGTCGTGTTGATGCGCGACGCTTCCGTCTCGACCGGAAATGGCGACCGGTTTGTTTTTGATCTCGTGAAGGAAAGCGGAAAACCTTCGATTCTCGTCCTCAACAAGATCGACAAACTCAAGGACAAGAGCAAACTGCTTCCTCTTATCGACCTGTATTCGAGTGAGCACGAATTTAAGGAGATCATTCCGATCTCCGCTCTTCGGGGCGAAGCGATCGAGACGCTTTTAAGTGAGATCATCAAGCACCTCCCGGAAAACGACCCAATATTTGCCGAAGATGAAATGACCGATCAGCCGGTTCGTATCCTGGCCGCAGAAATGGTTCGCGAAAAGATCCTGGAAACGACGGGCGAAGAGATCCCGTATGTGACCGCCGTGATCACAGAGAAATTTGACGATACTGATCCGAAAGTAACAAAGATCTATTGTGCGATCTACGTCGAGCGTCCATCGCAAAAAAGCATAATTATTGGAAAACAAGGAAAACGCGTCAAGGACATTGGTACAAAAGCACGCAAAGACATTGAACACCTCCTTGGGAAAAAAGTATACCTTCAGCTTTTTGTAAAAGTCGTAAAAGACTGGCGAAATCAAGAGCGCCAGCTGGATGAGATCGGAATCAGGGAATAGCCGTGGAAGATTCACAAAAGCATTGGTATTCGGTGCAGATCCGAACAGTTCGGGACGCTTCGGAGGCAGTCGAATTTGCCTTAAACGAGCTTGATTCGCTCGGCACGGAGATCGACAGCCTTGGGAAACAGCAGGCGGATGATCTTGTTATCGTCGGATATTTTGACGAGCTGCCCGATCTTGAAACCGTTCGAAACAACCTGCACAGAGCCTTGGGGATCTATAGACTCCCCGAAAATTCGATCAAATCTGTCGAACCGAAAACTGTAAAAGACCAGGATTGGCTCGCCGAATGGAAGAAACACTGGAAACCAACGGAGATCGGAAAGTTCATCATTTCTCCGAGCTGGATCGAAGTCGAAAAGACTGAAAAGATCGTGATCAAGATCGAACCGAACATGGCTTTTGGTACCGGTACTCACGAGACTACGAAGCTTTGTTTGAAAGCGATCGAGGATAATTACATCAGCGGAATGAGTTTCCTTGATGTTGGTACGGGTACGGGAATATTGTCTATTGCCGTTTCCAGGCTGCCTGGTAATGGGTCAGCGAAAATCGTCGGCTGCGATACGGACAACGATTCTGTAAAGATCGCCCACGAAAACGCGGAGCGAAATCACGCCGGGAACATTGAGTTTTATGTTGGTTCAGTCACAAGAGAAACACCAAAGTTTGAATTTGTTTGCGCAAATATGACTGCGGACATAATTTTGCCTTTGCTGCCACTATTGGTAGAAAAGTCAGAAAAGATCCTGGTCCTGTCGGGGATTTTAGCTGAGCAGGAAAACGAAGTTTTAGATGCGCTGATTACTCTTGGAACTAGCAACATTCAAACCGCCTCCGATGGAGAATGGATCTCGATCGTTATCAAGAAAGGTTAGGTTCCGGGCTTGGGCCGTGCTGCAAGCGGTATATCTCCATCGTCAACGATTCTTACCTTTGGTTTTCTGGGTTTTAGTTTGCGGGTTGAAATTCCCGGGCGAAGAATAGGTGCGATCGATGGACCAGCGATCGAGATCGGTGAAAGATTCTTGGTTCGTTTGAGGATCGATCCTCCCCTGCCTCCAACCCAAAGACTACTTCCGCCGCGATATTCAACTGCCTGCAGCGAGT
>JABDJV010000086.1 GCA_013003295.1 Pyrinomonadaceae bacterium
AAATGTTTGCGGAATTCATCGCATTCGTTTCCGTCTTTTTGTGTCTATGTTAATGGTTTTTCGGTAGTCGGCAAAAAATTGTAGGGGCAGCGGCTTGTCCCTGCCCGTCCAGCCGTTAGGCTGGAAAAACGTTTGATTTACTATTGAGCAAATCGCACAAACGCTTTTTTGCCAGCGCTCAATGGGCGGGGACCAACCATCGCCGCAACAATGTCATACATCTTGCCTTTCGACCCCTTCAATTTCCATTACCAGGTCGGCGCCATAGCATTTTGCGGGGGTCTGAAAACCCGGGGTGAAACTACCGGAAAGAATTTTCTCAGCGATATTTAGCGCAGCCAGCATTGTAAATTTATATCCTTCAGGGCCCTGAAGCCGGGATTCGACCGAGTTTCCTTGCTCGTCTTGAGCCTTTCCCCAAAGCAGGGTTTTGCCCTTTTCGCGTTCGTCTGCAGATGGGCCGCCTTCGGGAATTTGCCTTTGCAAAATGCTTTGCAGCGGCGCCGTTGCCAGCAGCCAGCCAACGTACCGGCTAAGCTTTATCAGTTTGATCTGTTTTTCGGGGACGACCGTAAAAACTTTGATATTGGGTATTCCGGTGGAGTGATAGGCGGTTGAAACATCGCCCCAGGGAATCGTAACTCCGGTCTTTTGCACTTCGCCAAAATCGATTTCCTGCGTTTGGTAGGCCGCCGGAACGCTCACGATCTTTCCATTCTCTCTGACGGCACCGCCGTTTCCGATATTCATCGTCATGGTCATTTGCGTTCCATGAGAAATACGGCCGACTCCGTAAAAGGCAAGTGTGAGATCCGTCGCATCAGGAAGTCGATTCTTCAAATGCATTGCAAGGCAATCCGAGGGAACGACATCAAACCCAACCCCGGGCATGATCATCATTTCCGCTTTTTTTGCTTCCTCATCACGCGCCGCCATCGCTTCAAAAACAGCGATCTCGCCGGTTATATCGAGGTAATGTTTGCCTAAACGAATGCAGGCTTTGACCATCTTTTCTGACGTAAGCGAGAATGGCCCGGCGCAGTGGATAACGAAATCGACCTCTTTCAACGTATATTCGAGCGATTTTTTATCTTCAAGCGAAAATGTTCGGGAAACCAACCCGAGCTCTTTGGCGAGAGGCTCAACCTTTTTCTGACTTCTTCCGGCTAAGATCGGTTTTAACCCACGCTTAGCCGCCTCACGCGCGATCAGTTGGCCCGTGTAGCCATTGGCGCCATATATTAAGAAATTTTTCATAATGTTTTTTTGATTATAACGAATCAACCACCCCGGCCTAAATGTTTTAGATTATAACCAATTAACCACCCCGGTATAGATGTTTTAGATTATAACCAATCAACCACCCCGCCCTAAAGGGGCACCCCTCCTTCGTAAGGAGGGGAGGTTTTTTACAACTCCTCCATTCGGCGACAATTTTCAATACGCAAAGGACTCCCCTCCTTACCAAGGAGGGGTGGCAGCCGCTTCGGCTGACGGGGTGGTTGCGCTAAAAGATTCTAAGACCCAATTTTTGAGTTCGCTCAAGTTTGTCCAGAAAGTCGTTTCGCGCGAGCTCTTTTGCTCCAAAAGTCTCCATATGCGGCGTCATTACCTGAACATCGATCCAGTCGGCTCCCTTTGATTTGAGATGTTCGATCAAGAATAGAAGGGCAAATTTAGACGCGTTGGACTCCTTGTAGAACATGCTCTCGCCGCAGAAGACACCGCCGGCATCAACGCCGTAAAGGCCGCCCACGAGGTTTTCGTCAGTATCCCAAACCTCAACACTATGCGCTGCGCCGAGTTTATGAAATTCGGTGTAGGTGCTTATAAATTCATCAGTTATCCAGGTACCTGATTCGTGGACCCGCTTTGTTTTTGCGCAGTTTTCGATAACACTCCTGAAATCCTGATCGATCGTAAACTCAAATTTCGTCTTCGACCAGGCTTTCTTTAAACTTTTGGGGACATGCAGATCAGAAAACTCGAGGATCGCTCTCTTTTCAGGACAAAACCATGGAAGCGGAAGTCCCTCGATGGGCCAGGGGAAAATACCCC
>JABDJV010000089.1 GCA_013003295.1 Pyrinomonadaceae bacterium
AAATGTTGTATCTCTCCTGTCCGCGGTCGACCAATTCTTTTGTAACCGGGATCGGAAATTCCTCGACAGCATTCGGAAAACTGGAAACCAGGGTGTTCCCGGTCGCATCGGTCGTTGTCTCTACCTGGACATTCGGATCAGCATTTTCTTTTTTTCCGGTGTAGAAAGCCTTGTCTTCGTTTAGTTTGCCACGCGCAACCGTACCCTCAGGAGGGTCTTGCATCGACTTTCCGTCAGCAAAGAAATCGCTTTCTTTATAAGGCTTCAGCCGCGGCTGGTCCTGCATGTCGTATCGACATCCAATGCTGAATAGCAGCGCGCCAATTGTTGCAATCCACAGAATTCTATTCATCGACAATAAATACCTCCTGTGGTTTCAGGCTTTCCATAAATTCTTTTGTTTCCCCGTAATCAAATTGGGGGTCTTCTGACTGGATCAGAAGGAAAAACTTTTCTCGCGAGGCGAGACTAAATCGGGGAACGTTAAAAACCGGGTGATATGGTTTTGGTAAACCATTTAAAAAGAGCATTCCCAAAACCGCGGTAAAAGCAGCCAAAAGAATCGTCATTTCATAAGCAGGCGGCACAAAAGCCGGCAAGCTCAGATGGGGCCGGCCGCCGACGATGATCGGATATTCAATAACGTGGGTGTAGATCTGCAGACCGAGGCCCACCAACAGACCTGTGATCCCGCCGCCAAACACAAGGTACGGAAGAATAGTACGCTTTATTCCCAGAGCTTCGTCCATTTCGTGAATTGGGAAGGGCGAAAAAGCGTCGGTTTTCGTATAGCCGGCATCGCGCACCTTTTCTGCCGCTACAACGATCTCCGTCGTCGTATCGAATTCTGCCAATAGCCCGTATATTTGTTTGTCCATAAACCTGTTAATAGTTCTGGTTGTCCGTGACCAGTTTGTTGGCGAACGACAAGACACGGGTGAGTTGTCTTAGCGTCGATCCGCGGACAAATTTATCCGATCACGGACAGTTAATAATACAATTCAACTTTCAAAAACTAACAAAAACCTAGTCGCCTATCGAACCGGTTCCGCCGTGCTCGTGATCATAACCGTGGCGCTTGACTTCGGCCTCCGGCAGCAATGTTCTGACCTCGAATATCGAGATAACCGGCAGCATACGAACAAACAGGAAGATCAGCGCGACAAAGAATCCGATCGTTCCAAGGAACATCGAAAAATCAAAAATTGTCGGTGCAAACATCCCCCACGACGACGGCAAAAAATCTCTGTGCAGACTCGTGACGATGATCACAAAGCGCTCGAGCCACATACCGATGCTGACCACGATCGAGATGATAAACAGCCAGAATGCGCTCTCTCTAAACCTCTTAAACCACAAGAATTGAATGGAAATACCGTTGCAAAGAATCAGCAGCCAGTAAGACCACCAATACGGGCCGCCCCACATGCGGTTGTACATCATGTAGACCTCAAAGTCGGTCGCGCTGTACCAGGCAAAAAACGCCTCTGCCGCGTAGCCGTAGCAAACTATCAATCCGGTTGCGAGCATGATCTTACCCATATAAACAAGATGGGTATCGGTGATCAGGTCTTTCATGTTGTACCAAACGCGAAGCGGGATACAGAGAATCAGAACCATCGCAAAACCGGCGAAAATAGCACCCGCAACAAAATACGGCGGGAAGATCGTTGCGTGCCAGCCCGGAAGTTGTGCCACCGAGAAGTCGAAGCTAACGATCGAGTGAACGGAAAGCACAAGCGGTGTTGAAAGCCCGGCCAATAATAAATACGCAAGCTCATATCGATGCCAGTGGCGTGCCGAACCGCGCCAGCCCCATGCCAGACAACCGTAAATAAACTTGAAATAAGGGTTCTTCGCGCGGTCACGCAAGGTAGCAATATCCGGGATCAATCCAACGTACCAAAACAATAGCGAAACGGTCGCATAGGTTGAGACAGCAAAAACGTCCCACATCAAAGGGCTGCGGAAGTTTTGCCACATCCCCATCGTGTTTGGATAAGGAAGCATCCAAAACGCGAGCCACGGGCGTCCGGTATGCAGAACGGGAAACATACCCGCACAAGCAACGGCGAACAGCGTCATTGCCTCGGCAAAACGGTTGATCGAGGTACGCCATTTTTGGTTCAAAAGCAGCAGGATCGCTGAAATAAGGGTCCCGGCGTGTCCGATACCGATCCACCATACAAAATTGATGATCGGAAACGCCCAACCGATCGGCTGGTTGTTTCCAAAGATCCCGACACCCGTTATGAGTAGGTACAAGACCGTAAACATCAAAATTTGAACTATAAGAAACGCTATTCCAAAACCTACGAACCAGCCAAACGGCGTTCGCTTCTTAAGCGTATAGTCGCTGATTTTATCCGTTACCGAGGCATAATCGTGGCTGCCTTCAACCATCGGCGGATAAATCTCGTCTCGAATTTCTTGTACGTCTCGCATAGGTTCTACAATTTATTTCGTACCTAAGATTTTGAAAACTTTAATGTGCCGCAGCATCTGCGCTGTCTTCTTTATGCTCGCCGTCACCCTTTTCCGGGGCGATATAATCCGGCATAGCTTTATTCTGATTTCTAATGCCCGCCAGATAACTCGTTCTCGGCTGGGTGTTTAGCTCATGATTGAGAAGCGCATAGTTTCGGTGGTCTTTCTTAAGTTTTCCGACCTTACTGTCCTTTTGGCTTATATCGCCAAATACGATCGCGTCCGAAGGACACGCCGCCTGGCATGCGGTAACGATCTCACCGTCTCTGACATCACGATCTTCTTTTTGAGCTTCAATTCTCGCAGCCGAAATTCTCTGGGTGCAATATGTGCATTTTTCCATCACACCGCGGCTTCTCACCGTAACCTCAGGATTTCGCATCAATTTGTATTGCGGAGTATCCCAATCCTGATAGAGCATGAAGTTAAAGCGTCTGACCTTGTAAGGGCAGTTGTTTGAACAATAACGGGTTCCAATACAACGGTTGTACACCATATCGTTCAACCCTTCGGCGCTGTGAACGGTTGCATGTACCGGACAAACTACCTCGCAAGGCGCCTGCTCACATTGTTGACAGGTTACCGGTTGGAAATTTGGTCCCTCGATGTCATTGGCGTCATTCATGTCGCCTTTGTAATATGCATCGATCCTCATCCAGTGCATTTCGCGGCTTCGCTCAACCTGCTCTTTTCCGACGACCGGGATATTGTTTTCCGATTGGCAGGCGACAACGCAAGCGTTACAGCCGACACAGGAATTAAGATCGATCGTCATGCCCCAGCGCTGGTGTTCCTTATAAACATCTTCATGCGCATTTCCGTACATTGACAGGTCGTAGACTTCTTCGGGAGGATGGGGTTTTTCTTTTGATTTCTTCTCGAATTCTTCTTTGCCCCAATATCTGAGGAGGTCACGGCCTTCCATATTGAAATGGATCTGGGTTGAAGCAACCTGGGCAACATAGCCGGTTTTTGCAATACTTCCTTTTCCAAACCACATCGCGTCAGATTTTTGAGCATCAAAGGCGTTATAGCCGATATTGCTTCCAACCTTGCCCGCACGGGTTCTTCCGTAACCCATAAATATCGTTACGACATCATCAGGCTGGCCCGGTGTTATCCAAACCGGAGCTGATTTTTCGATCTTTCCGTCGGCGTAGGTGACCTCAACAAAGTCCGACTCCATGTTTCCGCCTTTTGTCGTCACAAAAGCCCGTCCGATTTCGCCGCCGGCAAAGTCGTTATAACGTTTATCTTGATTAAGACCCAATTTCTGAGCAGTATTTGGGCTTACCAGCGCGACGTTTTCCCAGGTAACTTTGTTTAGTGGATTTGGAAGCTCCTGAAGCCAGCCGTTATTTGCGTAACGGCCGTCATAAACGCATGGGTCCGGCAAAATTGAAATTTCAAGGTCTCCGCTTCCGGTGCTACCCGCTTCTTCAGTCTCACTCAAGAAACCCGTGTTGACCGAAACCGATTTGGGGCTCGCCTCGGTGCCGGCAATAAATCCGTCGTGAACGACCTTTCTCCATTTGTCTTCAAAAGTTTTCGGAGCCGCCGCACCATTTGCCGGGGTTGCGGCCGGAGTTGCTTCGGTGTCGGCGAGGGCTTTTTTCACCGGCTCAGTGTCAGTTTCTTCCTGCGTGGCGGCTACTGCCGGTGTCACGGTGAAATTCTGCTTCTGCCAATATTCTTTTACGATATCCAGATCTTTCTTATCGAAGTTTTCCTTAAAGAATTGCTGAACAACTTCCGAGATGCTTTTTCCGCCGTAAAGCGGTTTGACAAGCGGCTGAACCAGGGTCGCTGTGCCGTCATAGGCCCGTGAATCGCCCCAGGATTCCAGATAATGTTTTCCGGCAACGTGCCATTTCGAAACAAACGCCGTTTCATCAAAATGCTCGCCTACATGCACGGTGGTTTCGATCTTAGCCATTCGATCAGCATTCAATTTCAAGTCAACTGGTGTGTTGTAAACCGGATTTGCACCCATTACAACAAGCATTTTTACCGTGCCGGCATCAATGTCTTTTATCAATTCAGCGAGTTGGTCTTTCTGAAGAGTTTCGGCGTTTGGCCCAAACGGCTCCACGTAAACGACCGTTTCCCCGGACGCCCCCAGCGCATCATTCATGGCATGTGCCAAAGCGTGGACGATCGGCGGCTGATTATTTCCGGCAACGACAAGCGATTTGCCGTCGTTCGCCTTAAGATCTTTCGCCATTTCCTCGATCCACTTCGCGTTTTCCGAATACGTAGATTCCGCGCCTGAAACGCCCAGGGCCTTCGCGATCGCCTTTGCGATCTCAGGCATTTGGCTTGGTTTTACGGCGATACGGTGATCGGCCTTGGCACCGGTCAGCGACATCGTTGTCTCGACCGAATAAAGACGGTTCATTTCCGTCTTGTCCTTAGAAATGGAGCGTGCCTTTGAAAAGTCTTTTATGTATCTGACGTTAGGGTCCGAGAAAATATCTGCATCCAGCGACAAGATGCGTTCAGCCTTATCGAATTTGTAAACCGCTTGAGCGGGTGAACCAAAAGCCATCTTGGCGCCAGCCAATGCGTTGTCATTATTTACCGGTTCGTATTGAACCAATTTTGCATTTGGCAGCTCTTCGGACAAACGCTTGAATTGGTCAGCCAGGCTTGGCGATACCACGGTGCCCGTCAAAAACCGGATACCGGCTCCGCCGTTGTCTCGGTTTTCATCGATCTTTGTTCGAATTTCTCTGGAAAATGTTTGCCAACCCTTGGCGATTCCGCGATTGGATATTTCTTGTGAGCGGTCGGGATCATATAGGTCAAGTATGGATGTTTGCGCCAAAACGTCTGTAGCGCCGAGGCTTCCCGGATGATCCGGATTTCCCTCTAACTTGGTCGGACGGCCCTCATTTGATCGGGCGAGAAGCCCGGTAGCGATGCCTCCGACGGTCATCGAGGTCGCAAAATACTGGGGTTTACCCGGCGTCATTCCGTCCGGTGTGTTGACATAAGGAATAATTTTTTCAGCGGGCTGAATAACGCATCCGCTGAGGCCGGCAAATGCCAGCGAAGCGCCCATTACCTTCAGGAAATTCCGGCGGCTCAATGAACTGTCCCATTCCTCAGCGTGGCTCGGGTATTCGCGTTTTACAAATTCTTCAAATTCCGGCGCGTCAATGAATTCTTCAACGCTGCGCCAATAATCTCTCCCTTCTTCCTGAAGAATTCTGTTCTTTAATAATGCAAAGTTAGCTTTGCTGTCTTTGCTGCCCATTTATTTTTGGTCCTCGGTTATTTTCGTAAACTGCCGCCTGCTTTAGGCGGTTTCAATATTCTATCTATGACAAGTCGAACAACTCGTCAGCAATTCTTTGCTTCTGAGTTTCGAAATTTTCTCGTCAACCTCTTTTTGCTGTTCGGGTGTAATGTCTTTTGAATCCCAGGAAGTGTTGTAGATCTCAGATTTGGGCCGAATATTTGGTTTTGGGTCCCGGTGACACGAAAGACACCATTCCATTTGAAGGGTGTTTTCTTGATAAACAGCCGCCATATTGGCTACATCGCCGTGGCAACTTGCGCACCCAACTCCTTTTGCAACGTGAATACTGTGGTTGAAGTACGCAAAGCCGGGAAGGTCGTGAACTCTCTCCCACTTGATCGGTTTGTTGTCACGAAAACTCGCCCTGATCGGTTCCAGATACTCCTGGTCGGCATAAAGTTCGCCGTGGCAATTCATGCAAGTCTGGGTCGGTGGGATGCCCGCTGATGCTGCAGTTTCTACCGAAGTATGACAGTATCGGCAATCGATCCCGTCATCGCCGACGTGGTGCCTGTGGCTGAATTGCACGGGCTGTTGCTTTTCTACATACCGTCCGGTCAAATAAGACGAACGGGCAATGTATGTGTAAGCAAAAAATGCCAGGCCGCCTAAAACCACAGCCAATACAAGGCTTGCCTTTGCTATGTTGTTTGCTCCACGATGAAAAAGTTGAGCCATTTTGTTATCTCTTGGTTGGAATTTATAAAGACCGCGGGTTCCCTAAACCCGCAATATAGAAGACGAGCAAGAATCCATTCAAACCCAAAATTTATAATTAGTTAAGACTTAATAAAAAGCTTAGCTTTAGATTTTACTCAATCTTAAAAAATCCGCAAATTACAATATGAAATTAAAGCTATTACGTACTTTGTGCAAGTTTTCACATAATAAGAATTGCTGATAAAAAGGTCTTGAGATATTTATGTTTAAATATATATTGGGAGACCGAAAGCGATATTAACTCGCCGACTTCGACAAAAGTGCAGCACCGATCGCTCCGGCATTCTCACCGAGAAGCCCTTCGACGATCTTCGTAGTTTCAAAACTCGGCGCAAACGATAGTTCCTCCGCACGTGCAACTATCGCATCCAAAACCAAATGCTCGGCTTCCATTATTTCACCGCCGATCACTACTCTTTCGATATTGAGAAGGTTAATAACCCCGGCCAATGCAGTGCCCACATAATTACCGGTTCTTTCAAGCATCAGCTGCGCGAAGTCATCCTCGTTTCGTGCCTCCCGAACAATATCGTTTATCGTAATATTCTCTTCACCGATCTCATTAAGTGAGGATGTCGGGTCCTGATGAAAGCGGCTCTTTGTTCGATCCACAATACTTCTTGAAGATGCAACATCCTCCAGTCTCAGTCCTTCAGTGTTTATTGCAAATGAACCAAATTCACCGGCGAATCCTGAATTTCCGTGCCAGAGGTCATTTTCAAAAATGAGAGCCCCCCCGACGCCCGTACCGAGAGTGACATAAAACATATCCTTGCTGCCCTTGCCGGCTCCGGCACAATATTCACCATAGGCGGCTGCATTGGCGTCGTTTTCAATGTAGATCTTCTTTTGGGTTCTACTCTCGATCTCGTTTAAAAGATCAATCTCAGCATGCTCCGGTGTATGGGTCGAAAGCGCGACACGATTGGTGTCCCTATTAAGAAGACCGGGAATCGCCAAACCGAAAACTGAAAACGCGCCAAACTCACGCTCCGCACGCTTGATCGCCTCGACAACTTGCTCCGCTGATTCCTGCGCTGCTTCGATGGCAATCGTAAAACTGCCCTTAAGCACTCCGGATTCATCAACGCAGACCGCAACGATCTTTGAACTTGAGATTTCGACGCCGATCAGATTTTTGTTTGAACCCAAACTCGATTCCATTGATTAAATGCCTTTATTATTAATATCTTAGGAAACAAACTACCGCGATTCTATTCACTGCCCTGGGCGGTGTCAACTAATTTACGAGCCTCCAAAAGTGTTTGACTCAAAGGGCTTTGAAAGTTACCCTTTTAGAGGTTTGTCCCCGGATTGAAACCATCTCTCCTTTTCGTTATGGAACAAACGTTTTACCAGTTGTTTGAGCAGTATGGAATCTACGCTGTTTTTGCGCTTTGCACAGTCGAAGGCGATATCACACTTCTCCTCGCCGGAGTCCTCGCACATAACGGAAATTTTGGTCAATTTAGTTTTTTGAAAGTGTATATTGCCGGAACTCTCGGCGGAATGGCCGGCGATATGTTTGGCTATACGGTCGGCCGGGTTTTTCAAAAAACTGTAAAAGACTATTCCTTCTATAAAATGGCGCAGCCCAGGATTGAGCGTCTCGTCGATAAATTCGGGGGCTTCGCAATGATCGTCTCAAAATATATCTACGGTATCAGAACGGCGATGTGCCTTTTTAACGGGGTCGGTCGAATGCCGTTTACGAAATTTCTCTTTCTTGACTTCATCAGCTGCTCGGTCTGGGTTTTGATCCTTTCCAGCGTTGGGTATTTTTTCAGCGGTGCGATCACCACCATAATCGGAGACTTTAAGCAGATCGGTGTAGCGTTGTTCTTTATATTGCTAATCGGTGTCATTGCTTTCTATTTGATCGAGAGATACTTGCTTTCCGAAAAACTCGAGGAAGCCAACCCGGAAACCCTTCACCGGCTCGAAGAGAAGCTGCACAATATCGAGGAAAAGCTCCATCTGACGCATTCGCCCGATAAAAAGGAGTCGAATGAAAAAGACGGAAAAAAAAAACCGATCGATCTGGGACCAGACAATCTGGAAAAAAAAGTTAAGGCAGCGAATAAATAAAAGTGCTTTTTTCCAAAGCGGGGCAAACCTTTTTACAGGCTTTGCCCCTCTAAGTTTTTGTAAGCCACATTTTTTTTAGTTTTTTAGAGAAGAATTATGAAATATTCAGTGATTACTACGTTTTTGCTTATCCTCTGTTTCGCATTTTCCGCGGTTGGGCAGGATTTGAGTCGTTTGAAAAAACTCTCAAAGGATTTAAAGAGACAATCCGAGGATCTGGTCGAAAGAACCCAGAAGGATCTAAAAAAATCTGAAATGAGAACGCAGATCGAGATCGAAAGTGCCTTTATGGCTAATCAGCTTTATTCAAGCACCGTTTTAATAGGGCGCTTGATCAAGCAAAAGTATCATGTCAGCGAAATACGTTATGCCGGCATGGTCTTGTCAGATATGGCAAAGCGGTTTCCGCTGGAAACAAAACATGCCTTTGAATGGAAGAAATCAAAGGACATTGTAAGCGAGATGAGCCGGGAATTACGCGGATTGAATGCCGGGGTGATCGAAACCGAAAACTACGAGGTCGACGAAGAAAAAATACTAGGAAAAACCTTCTGGAGCGGAATGGTTGACGACGATGTTCAGATACTTGTCCAGGGAAGCATGGTAACGACCAAAACGATCACGGGACAAGCAAAAGAAAAGGGACTATTTAGTTTTACCAGTGCCTTGCCGCAGCAGAGTCGGATTCGCGTCGGCGTCAGGAAAAAGAGCGGTCGCGGAAAAGTACATGTAGTGCAGCAGCCGGACGAATCGAATGATTATACTGCGATTATTGAGGTGAAAGATGAGGAAGGGGGAGCAAGGGCTTACTCACTGGAGATCTATTGGTACCGAAGGTAAATTGATCTTGAAAAAGATTTAAGAAAAAGGGATGAATTTTTTCATCCCTTTTTTATGCGGCCAATTCCGTGATTTGATTTGTCAGCGACCTAAATATATCTCTTCCATGATTTGAACCTAGAAGCTCCTCACAGGCGCGCTCCGGGTGCGGCATCATCCCGAGAACATTTCTATCCTGATTGCATATTCCGGCGATATTAGAAAGAGAACCATTCGGATTCGTCGCGTCGGTAGTCTCTCCATTCTCATCGCAATATCGGAAAACTATTTGATTGTTTTCTTCAAGCTGATGAAAGGTCGCCTCATCACATACATAGTTTCCTTCGGCGTGAGCGATCGGAATAGACAAGACCTTGCCTTTTTCAATTTCGTTTGTATAAGGCGTATTTTGATTTTCGACCCTAATATTTACGTGCTTGCAAATAAAGTGGAGATTCTCATTTCGCATCAACGCGCCTGGCAATAGGCCGCTTTCACATAGGATTTGAAATCCATTGCAGATACCAAAAACAAATTTTCCTTCCCCGGCAAACTTCTTTACGGCTTTCATGACCGGAGAAAAACGAGCGAGGGCACCCGCGCGAAGGTAATCTCCATAAGAGAAACCACCGGGTACGATTATCGCATCATAGCTGCTAAGGTCAGTTTCCTTATGCCAGATAAAATCTACTGGTTGGCCGACATGTTTTGAAACAACGTGATAAGCGTCGTGGTCGCAATTTGAACCGGGAAAAACGATAATTCCAAATTTCATAATTTTTGGTAATAGGTAATAGGTGATAGGTAATAGGTGATAGGTAATTGGTAATAGGTAACAGGGCGTTAGGTGATAAGTGATAAGTGATAGGTGAGTGAATGGCAATAGATTTAACCAATTACCTACAACCAATCACCAATTACCAATCACCAATCACCAATTACCAATTACTTACGACTATTCTCCAATTCGACTCTGTAGTCCTCTATAACCGGATTCGCCAGAACATCTTTGGCGATCTTTTCCGCGGTGTTCTTTGCCTCTGACTCTGACAATTCAGAAC
Source organism: Pyrinomonadaceae bacterium (assembly GCA_013003295.1). Classification (GTDB taxonomy): domain Bacteria; phylum Acidobacteriota; class Blastocatellia; order Pyrinomonadales; family Pyrinomonadaceae; genus Aridibacter. The sequence goes on from JABDJV010000089.1 coordinate 10,480, forward strand.
CCAACGCGATCTCAAAATATTTTCCCTGCCTGATTTCGGCAATATCTTCAAAACCCAATAGCTCGGCGGAATGCCTGATGGCCTTTCCCTGTGGATCAAGGACGCTCGGCTTTAGCGTTACATAAACTTTAGCTTTCATATTTTCTCCAACGTCGCTCGGCTAAAAAAATAAAATTGTATGCAAATTCTTGTTAAATGCAACGTCTCTGTGTTAAATTCACGGTAATTCAGAATTTTACATTCGCTATCGATCAAAGTTATTCAATCAAAAATAAGGAGATACTTAAATATTTATGTCTGAGCATGGAAAATCGACGTTCGATATGGACGCAAACCTGGTGGCTTTACTTTGCTACCTGGCAAATTTTGTCTGCTACTTAGGTTTAATTCTCAGTATCATTACGGTCATACAGGATAAAGACAATAAATTGGCTCGTTTCCACGCGTTTCAATCAATTTTCTTGACGGTTTTGGCTATCGTCTTGATACCTGTTTATTTTATTGTAGGATTTATCGGCGGAATGATTGACAGTGCGCTTGGATTTCCAATTCTCTCGCTACTGATGTTTCTAATAGTTGCAGTAATAGGTCTTGCACTATTTGTGTTTATGGTTTTAGCGGCGATCAAAGGATTCGGCGGTGAAATGTATAAGATTCCTGTGATTGGAAATATCGCCGAAAAATACGTTTAATTAAAAACCCTTGCGAAAACTTTGTCGACGTTTCGCAAGTAATGTTTAAGATCAAAAACGCGGTCGATCTCTTCGCTGGAAAGATGCGAAGAGATGTCCGCGTCTTTGTTTACGAGTTCGCTATAGTTCCCGCCTTCATCCCAAACCATCATTGCATTCCGTTGGGTCCATTTATAAGCGTCTTCGCGCGAGATCCCTTTTTGCGTTAGTGCAAGCATCAGCTGTCCGCTAAATATCAAGCCGCGGGTCGCATTCAAATTTTTCAGCATGTTTTCCGGGTAAACAACTAATCCATCGAGCAGGCTCGTTGTTTTCGCCAGCAAATAATCAAGGGTTACGGACGAATCCGGAAATACCACCCTCTCTGCCGATGAATGCGAAATATCGCGCTCATGCCAAAGCGCCTGATTTTCCATACCGACGATCGCATTTGCGCGGACCGTCCTGGCTAATCCGCATATTTTCTCTGAAAGAATCGGGTTTCGCTTGTGCGGCATTGCCGATGAACCTTTTTGCCCCACCTTGAATTTTTCTTGCGCTTCTCTCACCTCCGTTCGCTGCCAATGCCGAACGTTAAGCCCGATCTTATCCAGGGTTGAAGCAATTATTCCAAGAGTTGAGAGGTATTCTGCATAACGATCCCGCTGGATCACCTGCGTCGAAATATCTGCTGCTTTTAGACCGAGTCTTCCACAGACTCTTTCCTCGACATCGGGATTTAAATGGGCAAAAGCTCCAACTGCGCCGGAAATTTTTCCAACAGAAACGGCTTCCTTTGCACTTTCAAGCCGCGCGCGGTTTCGCTGCATTTCCGAATACCAAAGGGCGAACGTCATTCCGAACGAAGTCGGTTCAGCGTGGATTCCATGGGTTCGGCCGATCTGCGGAGTGTCCTTAAATTCCAGTGCCCGGCGTTTTAGAACTTCTAAGAGCCCATCGACCTTTTCGAGGAGAAGATCGCAGGCTTCCTTTAGCAGCAATCCGTTTGCGGTATCGACGACGTCTGAAGATGTGAGTCCGTAATGAACAAAGCGCGCCGATTTACCGATATTTTCCGCAAGATTTGTCGTAAAAGCGATAACGTCATGATCGGTAACCTTCTCGATCTCGTTGATTCGTTCGACGGTAAATGCCGCTTTTGCTTTGATCTCCTCGACGGCGTCAGCAGGAATCGTTCCGTCTTCGGCGTGGACCTCGCAAACGGCGATCTCAACATCAAGCCATTTTTGAAACTTATTGTGAAGCTGCCAAATCGCGCCCATTTCGGGCAATGTATATCTTTCAATCATTTTTTTGCTTTGCCCGCGAATTTATTCGAATCAACGCGAACGCGAAACCGTCATTCGATGGGCTGAAGATGTTTTGAATCCTTCCGAAATTATTGTTGGTCTAAATCAGTTTTTTGTCGATCAAGAGCTCGGCATTCAAAACAGCTGCACCGGCCGCACCGCGCAAAGTGTTATGGCTGAGCGATACGAATCGGTAATCCGATATATTATCCGGAAAAATTCGCCCGACGGTTATCGACATTCCGTTGCCGTTTTCACGATCAAGCCGGGGCTGGGGACGCGCCGGATCTTCGGATACGATCATAAAATCCTTCGGTGACGAATGGAGGTCTAACGATGGAAAGCTCGAAATCGCCTCATTTATCTGCTCGAGTTCTGCCGTTTCCCTCAGATTTACCCTGACCGACGCCGTATGCCCGTCGATCACATTCACCCGGAAACACTGAGCCGAAACGGCGAAATCGGCTTTCTCTATTGCCTCTCCCTCAAGTTTTCCGAGTATCTTCTGAGCTTCGGTTTCGGCCTTTGGTTCTTCACCGGCGATATACGGCATTACGTTGTCGGCAATATCCAGGCTTGCCACACCCGGATATCCAGCGCCGGACACGGCCTGCAATGTCGTGATCGCGGCCGATTCTACACCAAACCGTCTGTCGAGCGCCGCCAATGGCGGTGCAAATGAGACGACCGCGCAATTCGGATTTGTGACAATAAATCCTTCGTCAAACCCGCGTTTCGCCTGTTGAGTTTCGATTAATCCAAGATGGTCGTGGTTTACCTCGGGAATTATCAGCGGCACATCTTCTTCCATACGGTAGCAGGAGGAATTGCTGATCACCGGAAAACCCGCGCGTGCAAACACCTCTTCCGCTTCTCTCGCAACCGAACCCGGCAGGCTTGAAAAAACAATATCGCAATCCAGCGGAGGCGAGATCGGCTGAACCTCGATCTTTCTTACATTCTCCGGCATCGGCGTAGAGAGTTTCCAGGCACACGCTTCTTTGTAGGCTTTCCCGACCGATCTTTCAGATGCCGCCAAAGCACTTATTTCAAACTGGGGATGATCTTCAAGAAGCTGACAAAACCTTTGCCCAACTGTTCCCGTCGCACCCAAAATTCCAACACGATATTTCTTCATAATCATTGACCATTCAACATTGACCATTCAACAATTTGGTCAATGTTGAATGTTATCTGTTAAATGTCCAACGCGGATTTCATTCTACCGACGCCTTCGCGAATATTTTCTTCACTCGCGCAAAATGAAATGCGCAAAAATCCTTTTGCTTCGTCCCCAAATCCCGAGCCGTTAACGGTGATCACACGATTCTGCAGAAATTTGTTTACAAGCTCCATTTCATCGCCAAGTTCTGAAACATCGACCATCGAATAGAAGGCTCCTTCTGGCGACACCGCGTTCAAACCCAGTTCTTCATCGATCAACTTCACCAGCAGGTCACGCCGGCGCTTATAGATCTCACGAGAATCGGCCTCCGCACGCTTTCCTTCTTCAGTCCAGTATGCAAGCGCTGCTCTTTGCGTGATCGTCGAAGTGCAAACGGTGTTGTAGCCGTGAACAACTAGCGCTTTCTTCATTACTTCCGGCACACCCATAAGCCATCCCATCCGCCATCCGGTCATCGACATGTTTTTTGATAAACCGCCGACAATCAATGTGTTTTCGTAATACTCCGAGATCGAAGCCGGTCTTTCTTCGGTAAAGTACAGCTCGCGATAAATTTCGTCTGAAACGGCATAGATCCCTGTACCGTCCAAAATCTTTGCGATCGACTGAAGATCTTCGCGAGAAAGGCTTCTTCCCGTGGGATTTGACGGGCTTAAAACTATCACCGCCCGCGTTTTGTCCGTGATCTTCTTTTCGAACTCGGCTGCGTCAAACCCAAATCCCTTCTCCTTTGGCAAACGGTACAAAACCGTTTCTGCCCCCGCCAGATTATTTATCGCCGGGTACGCCGGAAAGGCCGGGTTTGGAACCAATACTTCATCACCTTCCTGACACAGCGTCATCAATGCGCAAAACAGCGATTCGTTTGAGCCAACCGTGACGATGCAATCAGAAGCCGCCAGATCCAAATGCGGATACTCGGTGATGATCTTTTCGCGCAATTCCGGCAAACCGGAATGCGATGTGTATCCAAGAGGTTCTTCGTTTATCACCCGGATCGCTTCGTCTTTTATACACTGCGCCGTTGGCAGGTCAGGCTGGCCAAGACCAAAATTTATACTACCCGGCAGGGCGCTATCGAAGATTCGCCTGATATTTGACTGTTGAATGCCTTCGAGACGCTTGGGGATGCGAAACTCTTTATTATGTCGTGTAGCTTGAGTCATAGTTCACTTCAAAACGAACAAATAGGATACCTCATTTCAGTATCCTATTCATCCTGTAAAGGTTTGCTAAGTTTGCGGGTTTATAGAGTTGAGTGAGTTCATTTGGTCTAAATCGGGACAACTCAGCGAACTCACCAAACTCAGTCAACTAAAACACTACCTCAAATAATCCTCCAGCTGCGTCGAAGCATCCGTTTTCTTGTCACGATATTTCACAATGATCGGCGCATAAATAGACAAACCGTTTTCTTTACCAAAACCGCTGGAAATATTTCGCGATCCCTGAACAACCACGGCTCCCGCAGGAATTTCGAGGGGACTGTCTCCATCGCTTTTGATGATGGTGTTATTAGGAAGGTCAAATACTGGAGTCGACCGGGTCAGAATCACGCCGGATGCGAGAACGGCTCTTTCCCTCACGATCGTTCCTTCATAGACGCCCGTGTTTCCGCCGACCAATACATCGTCCTCGATCACGACCGGCATCGCCCCGATAGGTTCTAAAACGCCGCCAATTTGCGCCGCCGCGGATAAATGAACATTTTTGCCGATCTGTGCGCAAGAACCGACGAGCGCGTGCGAATCAACCATCGTTCCTTCATCGACGTAAGCGCCGACATTGATGTACATCGGCGGCATACAGACGACACCGTCGGCGACATAGCTTCCGTCCCGTATCGACGAGCCGCCCGGTACGATCCGAACGCCATCTTCGAGCCCCATCGGCCGGAGCGGATATGTACTCTTGTCAAAAAATGGAAATGAATCGCCCTGTGCCGACATATCGACGATCGCCCCCATTTTAAAGCCTAAAAGTATCCCTTGTTTTACCCAGGTATTTGTAAACCAGTTTCCATCGGCGTCTTTTTCCGCCGCGCGTATTTCGCCTTTCCTCAAGGCCAATTTGAAGGAATCAAAAACCGAGCGGTCATTGCCGCCAAATTCTGTTTTTTCTGCTAATTGTTGTATCTGTTGTTTTAAGTTCATACGTGGTTTATATCCCGTCACAATCAATTTTCGTAGTTTTAGTCTTCGTCGCCGAAGTGACCAATTCAATAGCGTCGGGTGAAACCCGACGACCCGACCACAAAAATGTTCCGTCGCTGAAAGGAACGAATATCAATCGCAAACATATTTTTTTTCGTACTCCATATTATATTTTTCCAGAAAATATCTAAACTCATCCTCAAAACCTTTTGAGGAGTGATGGATTTTCTGATCAGCAATATATTCTTTTATTTTACCGATCTGAGTTGGCCCAACAGAAAATGCTCCGTACCCATCTTGCCCGGAAATTTCAAAGCGCCTTTTCGTCTTCAACCATTCAGAACTTTCTCGTTTTAGAGTCCCAACCAAATCGGGAAGCTTTTCATTCTTGCTGATCGATATCAACAAATGTATGTGGTTGGCCGTTCCACCGGCTCCTATAAGTCTAGAACCGCGGTTTCTCGTAATCCCGCCGGGATAAGCAAATAGTTCGGGTTCAAGATTTGCGGGAATCAAATCGAATCGGTTTTTCGTTGAGAATATTATATGCAGATATATCTGCGTGAGTTTCTGAGCCATTGCCGGTGCATTCGTCCCCATCACGGACATTCATGTTTGGTAATTAGTACGTCGGGATTCTCCCGACATTATTAAATCAATCCCTTTCACGGATCCCGAACCGTTTAGAATCGTTCAATAATTTGAGAAAGGTTGTCGATTTCGAAAGTATATAGATTCGAAAACCCCGCGGAAAGACTTTTAGCTCTTGTCACGAACCCGAAATCGGTAAAAAAGATGTTACAAACCAACGTTCGACGGTGTCTTAATATCAAGGGACAGAATTTTTCCGATTTGGTTTGATCACTAAATATGGCTCAGAATAAAGGATTGAGACTTGGAAAATAAGCGATCGAAAGCTCCTCTACCGCCGGAAATATCGGCTACAGTTCGACAAGCGTATCGCCCCCAAGTTGCCTAAGTAGTTTATAACCGCACCCTAAACGATAGATGTGCAGAGCCGCTGCGAAGATAAACATTTGTCAATATTTACGCATCTCAAATCGCCTTCGTTTAGGAAAGTAAAAATCTGAAATCGGGCTGCCTGATAAATTCTAAGCCGGTTCATTATTTTCAAATTTATGAAAAATCTTCTCCAAGCCCTGACCTCCATGGTTGTTTTAACAACTTTGCTTTTAGTTACTAGTGCGGCCCAAAAAATAGAATATTCCGAAAAAGAAGTTAGATTCAAAAGCGGCGACGTCGTACTTGCGGGAACTTTTTTCGTTCCGAAATCGAAAACAAAAAGTCCTGCGATCATTATCACTCACGGTTCGGGTCCCGACAGCCGCAAGTTTCGCAATTACAGATTGCGGGCGGCTGAATTTGCCGGCAAAGGGGTCGCCGCTTTGATCTATGACAAAAGAGGCGTCGGCGATTCGACGGGCGAATATATCGAAACGCCCGATTTGCATATTCCGGCCGGTGACGTATTGGCGGCGGTTCGGTATTTAAAAAAACGAAAAGATATTGATCCTAAAAAGATCGGCGTGATGGGCACGAGCCAGGGTGGTTGGGTCGCACCGCTTGCGGCTTCGATGTCGGATGAAATTGCTTTCGTTATTTCGATCTCCGGTCCCGGAGTTTCCGTCAGAGAACAGGTGATCTATCAAACTGGCAAGAAGATAAGTGATTATGGGTTTTCGAACGAAGACGTTGCCGAAATGAAAGAGTTTATGGAAAAACTTTACGAGTATTACTCGACGGGCGAGGGTTTTAACGAAACGAAAAAAGCGTGGGCGGTTGCGAAAGAGAAAAAGTGGTTTTTTAAACAATTATTTGGCAAACACGGCGAGGAGTTAACTCCGCCCGATAAGCTTCCGACTAAAGATTTCGACTTTTATCGCAATCTTTCCTATGATCCAGTTCCCGTTTTACAACGAATAGAAGTTCCGACATTGGCGGTTTTCGGCGCGATGGACAGACACATACCCGTCGCACGAAGTGTTGCGAAATGGCAGGAGACATTTGAAAAAGGCGGAAACGAAGAAAAACTAACGCTCAAGGTTTTTCCAAAAGCCGGACACGGCATAAATACGATTGAGGAAGAAAAAGAATGGCTCGTTCCGCCGCCTGATGTGAAGATTAACAGACGCGGGTTTGTGCCCGGTTTTTTAGACTTTCTCCACGAATGGGTTTTACGAATTACCAAATTAAGAGCTATATGATTTCGCCCGATATCGAAAAAATTTGATTATGACTGTCGGGGAAAAAATGTTGGTCTTGGAATCGAAGGTGACGCGGAAGATCTCGCCGAAATGCTAAAAACACAAATGTTGGTTTAGCGTCGGGCTCGCCCAACTAACGTTGTCGCCTCAAATTTTTGCCCTGGAGCGGGCAAGCCCGATTCTAAACCGTCGGGGTTTCTATTATTTCGATACGGAATTCTGCGGGCAAGCCCGATTCTAAACTATCGGGTGTTCCATTATTACGATACGGAATTTTGCGGGCAAGCCCGCTTCTAAACCATCGGGTTTTTCTGTTTAGGCGATATGGGCTTCTATCGACGAGAATGTCTCCGATCGCCCACACGTTAAAAAATACCAATGATGGTTTAGAGTCGGGCTCGCCCGACTAACGTTGTCGCCTCAAATTTTTGCCGTGGAGCGGGCAAGCCCGCTTCTAAACTATCGGGTTTTCTATTATTGCGATACGGACGACCATCGACGAAAACGTTCCGGATCGCCCGAGAAAACTTGATTTAGCGTGAAACCGCGTGATTGCTATAACTTATCAATAATTGCCTTCAATTTCTTCCGTGATGCCGCCGTAACGGGCACAAGCGGCAGCCTTAGATTGTTCTCAAGCAGGCCCATTTCTTGCATTACAAATTTCGCCGGTGCCGGATTCGCTTCGATGAAATTCGCTTCCATCAAATCGAGAATCTTGTAATGAAGCCGGCGGGCTTTTGTGTAAGCGCCGCTCAAAACCGCTTCGACCATTTGCGATGTCTCTTTCGGGATCTCATTTGAACAAACTGAAACTAAACCGTCGGCCCCGGCGGCGATCATCGGAAGCGTGATAGCATCATCGCCCGAGAAAACGCGGAAATTCTTTGGGCGATCACGAATTATCTCCATGATCTGCGAGAAATCACCGGAGGCTTCCTTTGTCGCAACAACATTCGGGCACTTTTCGGCGATCTTTATTTGGGTCTGCGCCGAGATATTTGACGCGGTCCTTCCGGGCACGTTGTAGAGCATTATCGGGAAATTCTTAACGGAAGTGGCAATCTCCTTAAAGTGTGCAAAATAGCCTTGCTGAGTCGGTTTGTTGTAATATGGCCCAACTACCAGCGCCATATTGGCCCCGATGCGGCGAACTTTTGTTGTAAAATCGATCGTTGCGGCGGTATTGTTGCTTCCGGTTCCGGCAATAACCTTTGCCCCTTTAAATTGTTTGGCAACATCGACCGCCATTTTTATAACGTGAAGACGCTCGTCTTCATTCATGGTTACGCTTTCACCCGTGGTTCCGCATGGGACAAGAAGTTTTACTCCATTTTTTATTTGCCTTTCTACCAGCGACTTAAAACACTCGTCGTCGACAGAGCCGTCTTTTCTAAACGGCGTAACAAGTGCGGTAGCACAACCTTTTAACCAATTTAATCTCATTGTCATAACTATTATCTTTGCCCACTGAACAAACGAAAAAACGCGAAAATAGAAGACCGTTTGAATATGTAAAACTTCTGGCACTTTTAATTTTTGCCTTCGTTTTTTTTCGTATATTTCGCAGGTTTCGCGGGCAATTTCCTCTTTCTGAATCAGTCACTATTGTAACGAAAACTCTAAAAAGATAAATCCTCGTCGATCAGTTTACAGCCTATCGCCGGAGTTTGCGGGTTTATCCGGAATTTCTACCGTTCGTCGGAAACCGGAAACCAAGCTTACTAGTGATTCGTTAGGATAACCAGAAGATAAAGGGAGAATAATAATATGCAATTTTCAAGACGCGAATTTTCAAAGATCTTAATGGGTGCGGGTGCACTGGGTTTACTGGATCTCGATGCATTTGGCAACATACTTGGTGATTCGAAGCGTTCGATGCGGTATCTCGCAACGCAAAACGCAAGCGGCGAGGGCGTTTGGACAGATCTTAAAATCGACGGAAAAGTTCCGAAGAGCCTTAACGGTAATTTGTTTCGCACCGCGCCGGGACAATCAAGTAACCACGGAAAAACGCTCAGGCACCTATTTGACGGCGATGCCTATGGAAGTGCATGGCGTTTTCGAAACGGAAAAGTTTCCTTACAGGGCCGCTACATTCCAACGCCTGCACGCCTCAAAGAATTAAAAGCCGGAAAGATGCTCTATGGCGAATATGGGACAACAATTCCCAATCAGCAAGGCGGCAAAAATCAACCAAGCGTAAATATTATAGAGTGGCGCGGCGGATTGCTTGGTTTATCGGAAGGCAGTTTGCCAACCAAGATCGATCCGGAAACGTTCGACTTCAAAGGCTATGAAAACTTTGGCGGCATTGTGCCGAATTATTTGACCTTTACCGCGCATCCAAGATTTGATCCAAACACGGGTGATATGTTCGCATGGGGTTTTGAGAAACGCCCGCCGGGAACTCTGCATATTATCAAGGCGGACCGCGCCACCGGAAAGGCGGAAACGCTCTACAAAATGCCGCAGCGAGGCTTTAATA
>JABDJV010000097.1 GCA_013003295.1 Pyrinomonadaceae bacterium
GGTGGGCCTGCAGCGCATACATATAGTCTCGAAGCATATGAGATTTACGAAGGGGAATCAGACATGGGGATGATTGCGGTGACCAAGTACGTATTTCCAAGACTTTCGGGTCGGGAAGAGGTAGATATTTATAATAAAAAGCGCCCAAAATCGTCCCAAGCTGCCTCCGACGGATTATCGGTTTTTTACGAGCTTCCAAGACGCGGAAGAGTTATAAAAGTGAGCGGAAACGACGATGCAAACGTTTTAGTGAAGCTTTTTGAGATGCACCTGAAGAATGATAGATTTGTTATAGTCCAACGCTAGATGGAGAATTGATGTTTCTAACACGTATTGTGCTTTTGTTATTGGCTTTTGTCTTGGTGGGCGGTGCCCAGGATGTTTCGAGAAAATCGCGGAACGTTGAGCAACTTTATCAATCGGTTGTTGCCCAGCGGGGGCTTGATTTGTTTGATGGCGAATGGGCTAAAACGGATAAGATAGAGATCCGGGACACCAAAAACGGCTATCTCAAAATAACCGGCGGAATCGATGGTTGGCTTGAGGTTGCGCTTTTTCGCAAAAAAGACCGTTCACCGGTTCTGGTTATAGGTGTAACCGGTTGCGGACCGGCCTGCGGAACGGAATTACACGCATTCGAGTTTAAGAACGGTAACGCAGAAAACGTTAGCGAAAAGCTTTTTCCAAGGTTTTTTGAAAACGAAATAGACAATAAGCTCTATAGAAGAACGGGAAAAAAGGAGGACTATTATGGCGATATCCTCGATGTCTTGCCAAGAAAGGGAACTACGATCAAAACCGTTTTGGAAGATGAAAATGATGTGCTCTACGAGATCGAATGGAAAAACGATATATTTGAGATAAAGCGAAACGTCTCTGATCTTTACTCGGTCTTTCCCGGTAATCTTCTGAACCCGGAAAACGGGCGGAAGGGAAAGGTTATCATTGAAGATACTAAGAACGGCTATTTGAAGCTAAGGATCCCAACGGCGACGGTTGATGCCGCTCTGTTTCGAAAAAAAGATGGAAGCCCGGTTCTGTTTGTGGTTGAAAACTATTGCGGAACCGGGAGATGCGTCACCGGAGAAATGGAGATAAGAGAACTTGTTGGTGGAAAATGGATCGACATCACCGCGGAGGTTTTGCCCAAAGGCCTTACAGAAAAAAGGATTCACGCAAAAAGCGACTTTGCAGCGAAACACGGTTATCAGTACAAGGTTCCCAGAAAGGGAAGGACAGTGAGAATTGTCGAAGGCGATGACGGAAAAACTATATATCGTCTGGATTGGAAAAACGAAAAATTTGTTGTTCGATAGGTTTCTTGGAGAGAATAGCATGTTGAAAAATCTATGTTTATTGGCTTTGATATTAACGTTTGTACTCGGATGCGGTTATCTCTCGACAGGTGAAAAGACGGAGACCGGCCAGACGGCACCTGCGGACAGCAAGAAAATCGGGCTCGGCGATACAGTTGTTGCAAGATGGAGCGGAAATTCGTTCTACGAGGGCCAGGTTCAAACGATCGACGGCGGAAAGATCACCATTGGATGGGAAGACGGTTCGAGTCCTACTAAAGTGGATGAATCGGATGTTTATCCGCTTCCAAAGGTGGGCGCGAAGCCCGATGTTGCGGTTGGAGATATGGTTTTGGCTAAGGTTGGCTCCTCGACTTACTGGAACGGCGCCGAGATTACCAAGATCGACGGTGAAGTTTACGCCGTCAAGACGGTCGAGAACGCAGAGTCTGCAAACGTAGATGCAAATAAGATCATAAAAATCTCTCCGGCTACAGCCTCCAATCTCAAGGAGAAGGCGGGCTCCACTGATTTCTTAAAGGACGCGACGTCTAAAAAACCAACCATTCCGTCAGACTACAAGCCAAAAGTAGGCGATAAGGTTCTGGCGCAATGGGCGGCCAACTCCTGGTGGTCGGGCAAGGTAACAAAAGTTGTCGGCGACAAAACTACCATCGCCTGGGAGGACGGTTCAAAACCGTCTGCTGTTGATAGGGGCAGCGTAATGGCGTATCCAGACCCAGCAGGTGCAAAGATGCCTTCAGAAGGTCAGTTTGTCCTTGCCAAACCAGTATCGGGCTCAAAGTGGGTTTATGCTCAGACCGTGGCGGTGAAGGACAAGAGCATTGAGGTAAAACACGCTTCGGGCGATACGAGAACCGTCAAGATAGGTGAGTTTGTATTGTTAAATTAAGCAGATGGGTAAAGAAGAACGGAGCTAGACTGCCTGAAAAGAAGGTTTTTTTCAATTGCCTCCAGGTTTGGCAGAGTTGATTTATGGGTTGAATCAATCTAATTGTTGCCTAATCCTTGCGAATTCAACCGGTCCACGCCGCACCACATATTTTGAATCGGTATGCAGAGTTCCATTTTGTTTCCGCTCTTCTTAGCCAACGTAGATGGCGTCAGCGCTTAGCCCATTGCGAAGCCGAGGGCGGAGCTGTGGGGTATTGACACCCAGTCTGAGCCCGCGTAGGCGGGCGACCGCGGAATCCGCCTTCCGTTTGGCCATACGTCGGCCAGCGGCGGTGAATCTGTCACCCGCATACGCGGGCTTCCCACATGTCATTTCCATTCCCCGCCCTATCGGGCGGGGCTACACGCTTTCCACC
>JABDJV010000117.1 GCA_013003295.1 Pyrinomonadaceae bacterium
ATATGACGCCTGGCTGCACAAAGCAAGCTTGTTCATTGCGCGATGGGTTTTCCGAGCTTAAAAAGCAAAATATTGAAGTTTTGGGTGTTTCGACCGATGATGAAAAAAAGCATCAGAAATTTATTGCGAAATACGACCTCCCGTTCACACTGATCGCCGATACCGATAATAAGGTTAGCGAAAAATATGGCGTTTGGGTTGAAAAGAACATGTACGGCAAAAAGTATATGGGAATCAAGCGAACCACTTTCCTGATCGATGAGGATGGAAAGATCGCGAAAATAATGAAAAAGGTGAAAGTCGGTGAACATGCCGATGAGGTTATGGCAGGGTTTGCGGAAGCAGAATAATTAGCCACAGAGGGCACAGAGAGGAAGAGGGTAAGAATTGGCTTGTTAAGGAACTCAACATGCTACCGACCTCTCCGGAAACTCCGTGAACTCTGTGGCTAAAAAAAAGACTAACGTCCATCTGCAATTTACATTCATTTACATCTGATTTGCTACTATATTTAATCGTTTGTTATATTTAGAGCATTCTACCCTTTGTAAATCCCCGTACAATTCGTCCCCTTAAAACAACTTAATAGAACCCCAAAAAATATTTTCTATTATTGGAGGAAAAAAGTGTCTAAATTTTTATCATTTTGCTTGATCTCGATGATGTTTTTGATGACGTGTCCGACTATCTTTGCCGATCAGATAATCCTGAAAAACGGCGACAAATTAACGGGCACGATCGTAAAAAAAGATGGAGACAAGATCGTTATCAAAACAGAATTCGCTGGTGTCGTCACCGTTCTTTGGTCAGCAGTTGAAAAGATCGTTGCCGATGCGCCGGTGAATATTGAGCTCGCCGATGGCCAAAAACTTATCGGAACCGTTGATACAAAAGAAGAGGCAAAGCTTGAGGTTGCGACCAAAGATGCGGGAACCGTTGAGGTTGAAAAAGAAAAGGTTGCGGTAGTTCGCAGCGAAGAGGAGCAAGCGAATTTTGATGCCGAAAGGGAGCGGCTCCTAAACCCCGGCTTCACCGATCTTTGGACGGGCTCGGCCGATGTTGGATTCAGCCTGACCAGCGGAAACTCTTCTACCAAAGCTTTTACTGCTGGCGGAAGAGCAGCTCGGGAAACGACGCGCGATAAGATCAGCGTCTATGCGAATATGATCCAGGCGAGTAATTCGACCACCGGAACATCCGTGACCACAGCAAAGGCTATCTGGGCCGGCGGGCGTTATGACGTAAACTTAAACGACAAGACCTTTGTTTTTGGAACGGCAGATTTTGAGCATGACGAGCCTCAGCTGCTTGATCTTCGCGCAGTTTTCGGAGGTGGTTTTGGCTATCGCGCGATACGCAACGAAAAAACCAAGCTGGATATTTTTGGCGGTGCGGCACTAAACAAAGAGTATTTTTCCGATGACACACGCCGCAGTTCTGCCGAGGCCCTGATCGGTGAGGAACTAAAATACAAGCTTTCAAATGCAACAAATCTTGAACAGCGGTTTGTTCTCTATCCGAACTTAAGCGATACCGGAACATTTAGATCGGTATTTGATGCATCGGTAGTAACGAGTCTCAACAGCTGGCTCGGCTGGCAGGTTACGGTAGGAAATCGATTTAACAGCGCTCCGGTTGCGGGTGCTGAGAAAAACGATTTTATCCTGACGACCGGGCTGAGAGCGACGTTTGGAAGGAAAGAGTAGTTGGTGGTAATAGGTTATACGTAATTCGTAATACGCTTTAAACAATCCTTTTTTCAATTGTTTCCAGTTGTGACGAATTACGTACTACGTATTGCGAATCACGAACTGCACAACGATAATGCTGTCATTATCATCAAAAATACTGTAAGATAGGCTTCCCTTTGGGGGCGAAAGGCTTCGACAGGGGCTTGTATAGATCTTTGGATGCACGTCGGGCGTTTTCTTTTGGTAGCCCGTTAAAAATGCTGGAAGAATCACAAATGCTAACTCTAATCAAGAATTAGCCTTAGCTGCCTAATTTAGGTCAAGCTAATGTCCTGCGGCAAGTCTGCTTGAAGCGAGTCGTTAGGGCATAACACAGTTCAAGCTAGTGCATATTCACCGTCTGCGAATATGCATGAAATGTTAGCCAGGCTAGTCTGTTGTGAGGTCTTGTCATTTCACATACTTGCTTCAGATGAAACTTAAGTGAAACGACTAAACGTGTAGATTCTACTGGTCGCAACCTTTGGATGCGAGTTCGATTCTCGCCGCCTCCACCAAATTTTAAATCTTAGTTGTAAGTTCGAAAACCAATCTTCCCGGTTTAGAGTCGGGCTTGCCCGACAAGACGCTATCATCTCGCGTCGGTTTTTTTTGTTTTTGCGCTTGAAAATGACAACGAAGCGGGCAAGCCCGCTACTAAACCGTGGGGTTTTATTTCACGGATCAGTCTAACGTATTCCTAGAATAAAGCACTCGGTTTAGCGTCGGGCTTGCCCGACAAACTTGGATCAGCCGGGGACTCACTTGAATCAGCGTTTTACATCACAAACGAGCGGGCAAGCCCGCTTCTAAACACTATTTGTGATTCGGCTTATAGTCTAGCTTTCTTCTTTTTCTTCACCTTAGTTTCTTGCATCTTCCAAGAAAACAATATTCCCGGTTTAGAGTCGGGCTTGCCCGACAACGGTTATCATCCGAGGCACGTATTTCGAATCAACGATCCGGATCACAAACAGCGGGCAAGCCCGCTTCTAAACCATTCTACATATCCGTTTATCTAGCTTTTCTTTTTTCTCCCACCGCTTCAAAATTTGACTTCTGTTTCATCTATGCAATATAATTCCATTCCCCGTACAATCTGGGTTGTGAATTATGAGTCATTTGCAGCTTGTAAAACCGCTCTCTGAATTAAGAGAAGAGCAAGAAATTTCGCGCGAAAGCTCTATTGAGATCGCGGGGCTCAGGCTTGTTCGCGGGAGTTTGACAGAACTGATCGGCGAGGCAAGCTCAGGCAAAACAGGCCACGCGATCGCTGTAATATCAAAACTGACACAAGAGGGCGAGGTATGTGCGGTTATTGATACGTCAAACTCGTTTGACCCGATATCGGCACATTCAAATGGCGCATGGTTGGAAAATTTGCTTTGGATAAGATGCGGCGGAGACATAGAAAATGCAATGAAAGCAGCTGACTTATTGTTGCAGGCAAAGGGGTTTGGAGCTGTTTGGATTAATTTTGGAAACATGAAAGCAGGACAGCTGAGCAATGTACCAAATTCATTTTGGTATCGATTTCGAACGTTTGTAAAAGCCAGCCCCACCCTGTTGGTCGTTACAGCACGCGAATCGCTATTGGGTTCATCAGCTCAGCAGTCTTATTTGCTAACCCAGAATCGAAGCGTTTGGTCAGGCGAGGGGAAATTTAAATTGATAAAAGAATTTCGCTTGCGGCTCAAGCCGAAGAATGTTTTTAGCACGATCTTGTCGAGTATAGAGAGGAGTTATGAAGATGTTTGACATTTTCATGTGTCCGTAGCCCGACCGTGAGGAAGGGCTTAAGTGAAAGTTTAAGAAACTTTTCATTTTTTGCTTCAACGTAAAGCCCTCCTTTACAGTCGGGCTACTGACAAACGAAAAATTCTTATTCGCTGAAAGCGATAAACATAATAGCCTGGGGTGAGCGAAGCGTAACCCCAGGAACCGGTTGAAAAATATATCGCGACCCTGAAGGGGTTGAACAAACGGTAAACCATCATGATTATTCGACCCCTTCAGGGTCGGGGCACATTTTTTCAAATGTCCGTAGGGTGTCGCTCGCCGTGCTCGCTTTACCCTAAACGCTATTAAATTTGTCTCTTTCAGAGACAGGAAAAAATCTCATAAGTAAATGAACAGATCAAAACTATTCGCATGTATTATTTCAAACTCTGATGGTGAGATCCTTTCAACTTTCGCAGAACATTTCTCCGCAAAGATCGAACTCATTGAGGGCGGCATTTTGTTTGATATTTCAGGGCTGGAAAATCTTATTGGCGATCAAAACAAAATAGCCGGGGAGATCGGAAATTGGCTTGAAGCGAAAGATATCGCTGGAAATGTAGGAATCTCAAAAGACGCCGACACAGCTATTCTGTTCGCAAAAAACATCGAGGGTATAACGAC
>JABDJV010000128.1 GCA_013003295.1 Pyrinomonadaceae bacterium
ATCGATTCAATCACTTCGCCGCGAATCACTTTAGCTAAAATGTCGGCCATATTTTAAAACTTCGACGCTTTTTAAGGATTGTTCTTCACTTTGCGCTCTTTGCGAAACAGCTTGGCGCTCTTCGCGGTAAAATTCTTATAACCGCGGAGAAACACAAAGGTTTTCGCAAAGACCGCAAAGGCGTGTGACCTAATTATCCTGATCCTTTCCCCTTCGTCTTTGTTCCGCCTATCAACTCCCGGGCGTGATCCCTGGCGGTATCGGTGATATTTTCACCAGCGAGCATTCGGGCGACCTCTTCGATTCGCTCGGCGTCGTCAAGCTTGCGAATACCAACCGAAGTTTTGTTTCCTTTAGAGCTTTTCTCAACAATAAAGTGATGATCTGCCAGCGACGCAACTTGCGGCTGATGTGTAACACAGAGGACCTGCTGAGCCTTTGCGAGACCCTTAAGTTTTAGCCCGACCGCTTCAGCTACGCGGCCGCCGACGCCCGCATCGACTTCGTCAAAAACTACTGCTTTCCCCGCATCCTTTACCTTCGAAACCGTTTTCAGGGTCAGCATTAGCCGGGAAGCTTCTCCGCCCGAGGCGACCTTCGCCAGCGGCTTTGGCGATTCGCCGGGGTTTGCGGAAAAATAAAACTCAATTCGATCAAATCCCTGCGTATTAAAATATTTATCCGCCTCCTCAGCTTCAAGTTCGGTATCCGTCGGAGTTTCAAAATTCACGGCAAACTTTGCCTTTTCAAGCGCAACCGCTTTTAGATCATTGGTTACGAGTTTTTCAAACTTCTTCGCCGCCTTCACGCGTTTCTGATGAATCCCCTTGGCAATATCGATAAACTCGGCGCGCACCTTGGCCAGACTGTTTCTTAAATCTTTTTCCCTCAACTCAGCGGTTTCAATCGTTTCGAGTCTTTCCCGGGATTCTTCTAAATGGGCCAAAACCGCCGGAAGCGTCCCTCCATATTTCCGTTTTAAACGCGAGATCTCGGCCAAACGATTCTCGATCTCCTCTAACCTCTCCGGCGAAAATTCCACTGAGCCGCCAAAATCTCTTAGCGCAAAGGAAAGGTCTTCTAAAACAGCCTTTGCCGTTTGAAGGCTTTCTTCATAATCCTTAAAGCTTGATTCATACTCCGATAGCTCAAGCGTTTTGCGAATCACTTTTTGCAGTTTCGCAAGTATTGCGTCCTCGCTTTCATAAAGAAGCTGGTGGGATTCCCCGGACAGGCTTGAAAGTTTTTCGGTGTTATTGAGACGCCGCTTTTCTTCTTCGAGGTTTTCGTCTTCGCCCTCTTCCGGACCGCTCTTCTCGATCTCATCTACCTGAAACTGAAGTATGTCTAAAAGCTGCAACTTCTGCGATTCATCTTCCCGGAGATTCGCGAGGTCATTCTTTATCTCCGCCATCTCTTGATATTTTTTGGCGATCTTGGTTCGCTCTTTCCCGAGCGAAGCCCATTGATCCAGGATCTCGAGATGATTTGCCGGGCTGAAGAGAGTCGTTTGCTCTCCCTGGCCATGGATGTCGGCTAGATAAGAACCAATCTTTTTCAGGAATCCCTGGGTCACGAGTTGGTTGTTAACAAAGATCCGGTTGCGGCCCGAATTTGAGAGTTCGCGTCTGACGATCAGATCAGTTTCATCGGCGCTTTCTATCTCGACACCGCTTTCCTCAAAAACCTCTCTCAAATAAGAGTCGACACAAACCGTAAACAGTCCTTCGATCTGGGCGGTTTCTTCACCTTCCTTGATAAGGTCAGAAGAGACCCGCTCGCCGGTCAAAGCGCCGAGCGAATCAACGATGATCGATTTACCCGAACCGGTCTCCCCGGTGAGCAAATTAAGATTGTCTCCAAATTCGATCGAAAGCTCTTCGATCAGCGCAATATTTTTGATTTTGAGCAGACTTAACACAAAAATGACATCGTTTTTTGATTTGAATTTGGTGTATTTTAACTCAATTGCCGCCAGAAACACACCGGAAGTCAATAGATTTCATATGTTACAATTTTTCGTGAAAAGTCGATCGGTTTCGAAAATGGAATCGGCTCTTTTTCATTAACCAAAAAACTCCGGAGATTAATACGCAGGAAAATGAACGATCTAAAGTGTCCAAATTGTGATCTGATCAACCTCCAGGGCTCGCTCAACTGTCATCGGTGCGGAATATCGCTCAAGGATCTTCCGCAAACATCCCAGCCCGCAGCGCCGGCTGAGGACAGATTTCAGTCGCGAGCATTTTCGCAGCAATACGGCGGCGAATCACCCGACGGGCAAGAAACGGCGCGAAAGACCTATTTTTGGTACCGCGTTTATTGCATGGTTATGTTGGTGATTTATCTGATGGTCATCGGGATAGGTGTCCTGGTGATGGTCCTTCCGCCCGATTCCCCATCACAAAGCCCGGAAGAGAATCTGATTATTGGAACGGTCTACGCGGTTCTCGGAGTTATATTCGCGATAATTTACGGAATAGCGCTGTTTTTGCCGCGAAAACCTTACAATTGGATCGTCGGGATCGTCTTGATCGCGATCGGAATGACCAGCTGCTGCTTCGTTCCAGCATGTTTACCGTTATTGATATTTTGGATAAAACCTGAAACCAAAGCGTATTTCGGACGTAACTAAAATCATGAAAACAAGAATATTTACATTAGGGTTAACAGTTCTTCTATTCGGTATTGGCACCTTTGCGCAAAGCGACAGCGCCGCCAAAAAAGCGGCAGACAAAGTAAAAGATGCTTCTCAACCAAAGATCTACAAAGCAAATCCGGACGACGTGAAGTCGATCGATTCGATTCTCAAAGCCGTTTATAACGTGATTTCCGGCGATCTCGGGGTGAAAAGAAATTGGGACAGAATGCGCTCACTGTTTCACAAGGAAGGGCGCCTGATGCCAACCGGGACAAATCCGAATACGGGAATAACCGGAACGGTGGCCATCACCGTCGACGACTACATCAAGCGCTCCGGACCCTACTTGGTCAAGAATGGTTTTCATGAAGTGGAGGTCGCGCGAAAAGTAGAAAGGTTTGGAAATATCGCGCACGTTTTTTCGACCTATGAAGCGCGCAACAAACTCTCCGACGAAAAACCGTTTATGCGCGGAATTAACAGCTTTCAACTCCTAAACGACGGAACACGCTGGTGGGTGATATCGATCTACTGGCAGCAGGAAGGCAAAGACAATCCGATTCCGGCGAAGTATCTGAAAAACTAAAGAGAGATTGCCCGCGAAACACGCGAAAGGACGCGAAAAAAAAGAAAAGAGAATTTTGCAGAGAAGTACCTGAAATTGGATTCCCACATTTTTCGTTTATTTCGCGTGTTTCGCGGGCCATTTGTCCTCTTCTTCCTCATCTTTTCAGCCTTGACCTTTTATTACAGGATTCTATAATCAGTTGTTACGGCAGGGTAGCTCAACCGGTTAGAGCGCAGGATTCATAACCCTGAGGTTGGGAGTTCGAGTCTCCCCCCCGCCACCATTTTAAGAATTGTGAAACGGTAGGTTGATACGGCCTGCCGTTTTTTTATTTAGCCACCCCGTTTACGGGGTGGTAGGACGTTGGAAATTGATGTTAGGGCGTTTCAACGTCCTTATTATGTGGGCTCAGGCCGTTGCCGGTTTGCGGGTATAAGACGCTGATCGCGATTTCCAGACCAAAATCTAATACAGCAAGATCGCCTTTTAGAATCCATCTTCACAGGTCCGAATGAATCCATTACCCAACGAAAGACGAAAATAATAGCAATTGGAGACAAAAAACCATTTATCGAACAAGGGGAAAATTTATGAAGCAATATCTGGTAGTCGGGGCATCGTCCGGGATCGGAAAAAGCCTCGCCGAAATCCTTAGCGAAAACGGGGACAGCGTAAACGGCACTTACAACAATAATGCTATTCAAAGCGATTTGGCGAGGTTAAATTATCACCATCTTGATGTGCTTGATAAGGAAGCCAAGCTCGACTTTTTAGATAACCCGCTTGATGGGTTGGTCTACTGTCCGGGATCGATCAACCTTCGGCCTTTTGGAAGACTCGCGCCCGAAGACTATATGCAGGACCTTGAGCTGCAGGTAATTGGGGCGATCCGGGTCATTCAGGAAGCACTTCCGTTGTTGAAGGCCGCAGAGCAAGCCTCGATAGTATTGTTTTCGACGGTTGCCGTTCAAAACGGCTTTAGTTTTCACACCCAGGTTTCAGTTTCGAAGGGTGCGATCGAAGGCCTCACAAAAGCGCTTGCCGCAGAATTGGCGCCGAAAATACGTGTGAATTGCATCGCACCTTCACTAACTGACACGCCGCTCGCATCGAACTTACTCAATTCCGAAGCCAAGGTGAGCGCAAACGCCGACCGCCATCCACTTAAGCGAGTGGGTAAACCGGAGGACATTGCCGAAATGGCTGCGTTTTTATTGTCCGACAAGGCGAGTTGGATCACAGGGCAGGTATTCAAAGTGGATGGCGGAATGTCTTCGCTAAAAACTTAACCCGAAGTGCTGCGTATTTGGAATCAGTACGACATATGACAAAATTGACGATTAGCAACTCAACCAGCAATTGCAGAAAACCACGGGCAGGTTCAGAACCCTTGGGTTTCAAATGTTTTGCATATGAAAATCAAAGCCCTTCCGCTCGCAAACGAAATAAAAGGCTGCACGGTGTGCAAAGAGTTTTTACCCTTTCCGCCAAAACCGATCTTCAGCTTTTCGGAAAACTCGAAAATCGTTCTGATCGGACAAGCCCCAGGGATCAAAGTGCAGGAAAGCGGAACGCCCTGGGACGATGCGAGCGGGGTACGTCTACGCGAATGGCTCGAAGTATCCGACGACCAGTTTTACGATCCCGATATTTTCGCGATAGTTCCGATGGGGTTTTGTTATCCGGGAAAAGGTAAAAGCGGAGACAATCCACCAAGGCCCGAATGCGCACCGTTATGGATGGACAGGATCCTGGAAACCCTTCCGGGTCATAAGCTAAAGATCCTTATCGGACAGTATGCTCAAAAACGATTTCTTGGAGATTCGATGAAGAAGAATCTGACCGAGACCGTAAAAAGCTGGCCGGAGTATTTGCCTGATCTGGTTGTCCTCCCGCACCCATCGCCGCGGAATAATATATGGCTCAAAAAGAATCCATGGTTTAGAAAAGAACTGCTGCCGAACCTGCGAAAAGTTGTAAATCGTGCGCTAAACTAGATCCTTATTCAATCATCAACGGCGCAACTCGATTTAAATACTCGGTGTAAATATCTTCGGC
>JABDJV010000224.1 GCA_013003295.1 Pyrinomonadaceae bacterium
GGGTACGGCTTCAGCCGGGGGGTGGTTGAAAAACACTTTGATCTTAGTGAACAATACGGACCACCCCGCCCTAAAGGGCACCCCTCCTAACTTAGGAGGGGAGTCATAGCTGTTGTGTACTCCAAAATAGGTGGGCTCAAACCATCCAACCGTATAAGCAGCAAAAAATTCCCCTCCTTAAACAAGGAGGGGTACGGCTTCAGCCGGGGGGTGGTTGAAAAACACTTTGATCTTAGTGAACAATACGGACCACCCCGCCCTAAAGGGCACCCCTCCTAGCTTAGGAGGGGAGTCATAGCTGTTGTGTACTCCAAATAGGCGGCTTAAACCATCCAACCATTTACGCAGCAAAAAACTCCCCTCCTTAAACAAGGAGGGGTACGGCTTCAGCCGGGGGGTGGTTGGAATAATGTTCCGATCTTAGTGATTGGCGAATAAAACGGACTACCATCTGATCAGCTTTCCGTTCTTCACCCACATTTCAGACCCGATCTCTACCGATGTGTCGACAAAGAAGTTCCACCTGACATAATTTCCGCCAACTTTCCCTCCCAGTTCGAGGTTATTTCCAAGTGAAAGTCTGACGATTCCGGCTCCGTACCCATAATATGGAATCCACGGATCAGCAACCGGGATCGCCAAAGCGGGGTTCACTCCCAGAGCAAATTCCCGAAAAGATTTACCCGCTTCACCGGCTCGCGCAATCTCATTTTTCGCATGCTGCGCACCTTCTTTGGCCTCGATCGATACCACTTTCCCTTTTCTAAACTTCAACGTAAGCCCTTTTACAGCGTTGCCGTCCCACCTCCCGTCTGGAAAAACAACGACACCATTTACGGATTCCTCGATCGGAGCGACCCTAATAGCACCTGCCGGCAACTCGATCTCGCGATCGATCAGGTTCCTTCCCTTGTCGGTGTTTGCTTTTGAAGCATCACCGTTTTGTTTGGTTACCGGACGGTCTCCTATCGAAAAACTAATATCGGTGCCGGCCGGCGATGTGACCCGGATAGTTTTGCCCCTCATTGCGGATTCAAGTTTCGCTTGGGAAGCGGCCAGCGCATCGTAATCGGTTGAAAGCAATGCCATTTGATAGAAGTTATCCACCTTCGCGTCGACCGTCATCGGAGAACCATCGAGACGATACGCGCCGGACCAGTGAAAGTGTATGGTTCTGCCGACGTTATCATTTAAATTGTCTTGAATAAGTTGGTAGATCTTGTCGCCTGGCGTCGGTCCGGGCAGCATTACGCCCAGATCAATTGCCTTCAGATATTTTTGAAGCTTTTCGTCATCGAGCCCTTTCGCGCCCAAAACAAAATCGGTGTTCCAAACCGCCGGCTGGCTGGCGGATACACTTAAGGTTCCCAAATAGAAGGCGCCCGCTTTTTCGATGCCCGATTTAAGCAGCGGAATAAGGGGATCAAATCTACCGGGCCGGGCAACAAGAAGTACCTTTTCGCCCTTTTGTAAATTCATTCTTTCTAAAAGCAATTTGGAAATTTTGTCAAAATCGAGAGTTTGGCGCTTCTGACCATCGGTGTAACCCTTGTCGGCAGCGGGAATATCGGAGGTGCATGAACATAGCAGAATGAATACACCAAAGATAAGAATTTGAAGACTAAACGAATTCATTTGAGCTTCCTCCTACAATTACGGGTCTTCTAAAAGAATTTCCTTTCGCATATTCTATCAAATCGATTTTCGCCGCTGAGAATTTCTGTAGGTCGAGATTTAGCGCGTGATATTCTGCTTTTAATTCCTGGAATATGAACGAATCGGTTCAAAATTTATTACTGGCCCCCGCGGGTTTGTATATTCCGCTTCTTATTGCTCTGCTTTTGACCTTTACCCGGTCACCTCATCGTGATTCTAATGGCGCGCCGGTATCGTTTGTCGGGGCATTCCTGATCGGCATCGCGATTCAATGTGCTCATTTTATCGAGGAATTTATAACGGGATTTCACATACTCTTTCCTACGCTATTTGGCCTGACACCGGTATCCGCAGAACTATTTGTTGGGTTCAACGTTTCCTGGCTCGGGATTTGGTCGCTGGCCGCGTTTGGCATTATTCGCGGGGTGCGGGTCGCGTATTTTCCAGTCTGGTTTTTTGGTTTGGCTATGTCTCTCAACGGAGTCGCCCATCCGATTTTATCTGTCTGGACAGGCGGCTATTTTCCCGGTCTTTTTACTTCGCCGGCCGCAGGCATAATTGGTATTGTGATCACTACAAGGCTTTTTCGGTCAACGGCTTCGTGGAACAACAACGCATCAGACCTGTAAGAAGCTGTAACCAGCGACATGTTAAGATTCTAAAACGCTGTTGGAGAATATATGTCGGACTCTTCGAACATAAAAGAGCTTTTGGAACAGGCGTGGTCCGAAAGACGTGTTGGAAACTACGACCAGGCTCGAAGGCTGGTAGAACGCGCCGAGGCACTCACAAAAGACGACAACTACAATTCCCTCGGTAGAATCTTTCATGTTTACGCCCAGTTTGATTCCGAGCACAACCGCTACCCGGAAGCGCTCGATCTGTACCGGAAATCACTTGAAAATTACAAAAAGGCGGACGTTTCGGATAAGATCGCTCATTCGACCAGACACGTAGCGGATGTGCTCAGAAAGCTAGGAAATGACGCCGAATCGGAAGCTGCCTACCGCGAAGCAATAGAAGTTTACCGGGCTAATCCAAACTCCAGTTCGGGTGACCTGGCCAACGCACTTGCCGGATTCGCGGAGATCCTCGAAAAGCGCGGTAAGATTTCTGAAGCAATAGCTGCCTGGGAAGAGACAAAAGAATTGTATCAGCAGTGCGGAATCCAAGCGGGTGTAGAACAAGCGAAACGAAAACTGGATTCATTTTAACCAGCTCATTATCTGATCGATAAATTCATAACGAAAATAAACTAACACTCATATGACTGATTACAAAACCCCCGGTGTTTATGTCGAAGAAAGTTCAAACCTCCCGCCATCCGTGGCTCAGGTAGAAACGGCCGTGCCGGCTTTTATCGGCTTTACTGAAAAAGACGAGATAAACAAACCTGTTCGAATCTCCAGTATGCAGGAATTCCAGGCGAATTTTGGTTCCCATTATCCTGCGGAATTCAGAGTTGACGTTGAACCGGATAACAACACCAAAGTTAGAAGTATCAAAGGGATTACGAGGAGTTCCCCAGATCATTTTTATCTCTTTTACGGTATGCGCCATTTTTTTGATAATGGCGGAGGAGATTGTTACGTGGTCTCGCTCGGAGCATTCAGCGAAAAAGAAGGTAAAACGAAAACCGTTTTTACAGATGCTTTGGAGCTTATAAAGAAGATCGATGAAGTGACACTTCTCATATTTCCGGATGCGTTGTTTCTTTCGGATGCTAATTATTACGCAGTAGCAGATGCCGCACTGAAACAAAGCGCAGATCTAGGCGACAGGTTCACGATCATTGATATTCATCCGGGAGCAAATGGAGCGGCAGAGCTAAAAACCGGAAACAATTTCAGAAAAGCCAAATTATCTGATGAAAATCTTAAGTATGGTGCAGTGTATACACCCTATTTAAACACGTCTTATTCCTACCGGTATAGCGATTCGGGAGTAACAGTTAATAACGTAGGTGTTAATGCAGAGTCGTCTGCTTCGCACGAGTCTACAGAAACATTGAAGGACGCTTCTCTAAATTCGATAAAGAAAAATGATCCGGACTTGTACGACCAGATAAAGGCAAAACTGAAGCGAGAAACGGTAACTCTCCCACCTAGTGCGGCTATCGCAGGAGTTTACGCAAGGGTTGACAGAGAAAGGGGAGTTTGGAAAGCCCCCGCAAATGTATCGCTTGCCGCGGTAATCGGTCCAACCGTAAATATCTCAAATAAGGAACAGGAACCTCTAAACCTAGATCCGACTTACGGAAAATCGATTAATTGCGTTCGCGATTTCCCGGGCAAAGGTACGCTTGTTTGGGGTGCCCGTACACTCGCCGGCAACGACAACGAATGGCGCTATATTAGTGTCCGCCGTC
The DNA here is from genome assembly GCA_013003295.1 of Pyrinomonadaceae bacterium. Lineage (GTDB taxonomy): Bacteria > Acidobacteriota > Blastocatellia > Pyrinomonadales > Pyrinomonadaceae > Aridibacter. The sequence goes on from JABDJV010000224.1 coordinate 4,025, forward strand.
TTTTCAACACAATTGAAGAATCCGTCAAAAAGGGCACCGATTTTGCAGTATTTGAACCAAATGAATCGGGCACTTGGCTCAAAATTAAGGCAATGATTGAAATCTATTTGCATGGACTTTGGCAGCAGGGAGCATTTGCTGGCCCGACCCCGGAATCCGCATACTTTGTTAATATCGGGCTTGGTAAGTCAATGACAAATCAGGATATTCTCAAGGGTCGCATGATCGTTGAGATTGGTGTCGCTCCCGTACGACCTGCGGAATTTATTATTTTTCGGTTTTCCCATAAAATGCAGGGAGCCTGATCAAAACGCTCCTTAGTATACGAAAAATTTTAATCGATATGCCAAATGAATTTTCGGGTAGTGACATCGCTGCGGGTTGCTGATGGCTAGTCATTTTCCGATCCCGAATGACGCGGAAAACTATAAACTTTAATGATGCTTATAGTTACCGGGTAGTTGTAAGGGTGAGATCCGAAGGAAGGTTCAGAGAGTTTCTTCCGGATTTTGTGATTGCTGTTTCCAGATCTCTAACACAGCTTTTAATCCAGGTTCCCAATTCGGCCGGGTGATATCAAGCGCATCCATTATCTTCGAGCAATCAAGTACAGACATCAGTGGACGCATAGCGAGCGTCGGAGACTCCTCAGTTGAAACGGGTAAAACCCTGGGCAGCCGGTCAATCATTTCTAGTCGCGCGGCTAAATCAAAAATAGCGTTGGAGAAATCATACCAATTGGTTTTTGGTGCTCCGGAATAATGATACGTACCCCAAGGGATCCGATCATTCTCTAGCCGCGCCGTTATTGTGAATATGATACTCGCGATATCCCGTGCCCAGGTAGGACAACCAAATTGATCAGCCACCACCTTTAATTCTTCACCTTTTTCGCCCAATCGAAGCATTGTACTTACAAAATTCTGACCATAGGCCCCAAAAACCCAGGAAGTTCGAATGATGTAGTATCGCTCGGCGGACGCCGCGATCACTTCATCTCCTGCAAGTTTACTCCGTCCGTAGACTGTCTCGGGATTCGGGGTGTCAGTTTCGATATACGGTCTTTCGGCCGCGCCGTCAAAGACATAATCAGTCGAGATATGTACTAAAGTAATCCCGTTTTTGGCACAAGCCGTTGCCAAATTTGCCGGCCCGGTCCGATTGATCAAGAATGCTTGATCGGTCTCCTCTTCTGCCTTGTCAACCGCGGTATACGAAGCAGCATTTATAATGACATCCGGACGGGCGAATCTAATCGCACTGCTAATATCTTCGGGCCGCGTCATATCCAATTCGGCGCGTCCGCTGGCAATTATGGGTATTCCCATCTGTTTACCGAGATTGACGAGCTCTCGGCCGAGCTGCCCGTTTGCTCCTACAACTAGCGTCTTCATAGAGCTTCAATCGAAACCAATTTACCTTTCCTTTATTTGGCTATTTCGTCATTTCAAAACAATGTTTAGTTAGTGTAATCAGAACTCGGCGAATGAGATGTTGCCTCTCAGTAATTACGCAATGGCTCTTTAAATTAATGCCTGGATTTATCCTTTACGTTAACGCTTTTTGGAGATTCCCATCGTACGCCAGGGCTTTGAAATCGACAATCTTAATATAACTTGCTCGGTCTTTTTACGACCCTGACAAATTTGGATCCGATAAAGCCGGCCCCGCCTGTGACAAAGCGTATTTCCATAGTATTATTACTGCTTTGGCAAAACGACATTTAGTTTTTTTAGTATATCAAAAGGGGCTGCGATAGAGGTTGCTGCGGAGATTCACCAGGAGGATTCGATCTTGCAAATTAAGAAGCTAGAACTAAAGGACACATTTGAAATAGTTCCCAGAATTATTAAAGACTCCAGGGGGTTTTTCTCGGAGACCTATAGCAATCAGGCTTTTGTAGACAATAACCTCCAGACTAAGTGGGTACAGGAAAATCAGTCGCTCACCGCTAAAGCGGGTACGATCCGAGGCCTTCATTTTCAGGTTCCGCCGTTTGCCCAGGCGAAACTTGTACGAGTGCCGCATGGAAAGATATTCGACGTTGTTGTCGATTTAAGGGGTGATTCGCCGACGTATGGAAAGTGGACCTCTCTAGAAATTTCAGCCGGGCTTTGCAACGCAATTTACATTTCTCATGGATTTGCCCATGGCTATTGCACGCTCGAAAATAATACGGTCGTGCAGTATAAAGTTGATAACACATATTCTCCAAATCATGAGCAAGGTATAATCTGGAATGATCCGGATTTGAATGTAGACTGGCCTACAATTTCACCGATCATATCGGAGAAGGATAAATCGCTGCCGCTTTTTCGCGATATCTCAGAGGCCTTTGAATAAATCGCCATTGCAGGCGAAGAGGATTTCACCGCAGACTGTAAAATATTGATATGAAAGGAGTTATACTCGCAGGCGGAATCGGTTCGCGCCTCCGTCCGCTGACAAGAGTCACAAACAAACATCTACTGCCGGTCCACCGTCAGCCGATGATCTATTATCCGATCCAAACCCTGATCAATGCAGGAATCGACGATATAATGATCGTTACCGGCGGCAACTCTGCAGGAGACTTTCTCAAATTATTGGGAAATGGGAAAAATTTTGGATTAAAACACCTCAATTATACCTATCAGGATGGCAATCGCGGGATCGCCGATGCATTGGAATTAGTCGAGCACTTTGTTGGTGACGAACTTATTTGCGTCATTCTCGGAGATAACATCATTGAAGGAAACATTTGCAGTGCCCGAAATGACTTTGAAAAACAAGGAAACGGAGCGAAGATCTTATTGAAAAGGGTAGAAAGACCTCAGCGGTTTGGCGTCCCCGTGTTTGAAGAGAATACGATTGTTAGGATAGAGGAAAAACCGGAGACGCCAAAATCCGATCTTGCCGTTATTGGGATCTATTTTTACGACCCCACGGTATTTGACGTGATCAGGGGATTGGAGCCATCTGCGAGGGGCGAGCTCGAGATTACCGATGTGAATAATCATTATATCAGTCAGGAGAAGATGACTTGGAACAAACTTGATGGTTGGTGGACCGATGCCGGGACCTTCGAAAGTCTCCTTTTCGCATCAAATTTGGTCGCTGACACGGGCGCGAATAATTTATCGCTTCGTATGTCGGGTTAACAATCGAAATAAATAGGTCACGCCAGAAGCATTTGTTTCCTGATTGCCCGCAAATCTTCGAAAAACGCAATTTGTTCAGCCTATTGTTTAAATTGCATTAAAACCATTGAATGAAACACCGATCGATTCACTAGGCAAACAATAACCACACGAAATTACTCATCAAATCCATCCTATAAAATGCGTGTTTGATAATTGCCATTCTCCGCTGCACGCCGTTCATCTGTTGCAAATTTAGGAAATCCTGCAACATTTCAATATCCTGGGTTGTAAGTTCATTATGATAAGTCGCCAAAAATGCTGTGGCTTGTTTTCGCATTGATTCATAACTGCGCCGTGATTCTTCACTTACTTTGTTCAAGGTGCTTACGGACAACTTGCCAATGCGACGAACAATATAACGCCCCTTATATGGGGTTGCTATATCTGACGTGACGTTTTTGCTATGTCGTCTATAGAGTATGGTTGATTCATCAACAACTCCAATTTCGCCGAATGCGCTGGCTACCAATGCGATCCAGTGATCGTGCATCAGCGCGTCTCTATGAACTGGTCGAGCCTTTTCGACCAGTGCCCGATTAAGCAATACCGTACAGCCCGTAACGTTGTTCTGAATCAGTAACCGATTTATTTTGCGACCGCGGAATGGATTGAGTCCCGCGTGGCTCCAAAACGACTTTGCCCGCAGGTTCAGCTTCGAATCGACAATGCTGAGATCTGTATGCACAAGCATCGGAGTAGCCGGGCCGTTACCTGCTTCAATCTCACGCATTTTATCTACCGTCTTTTCGATCTTTTCCGGTAACCATACATCGTCTGCATCAGACAGCATCACCCAATCAGCTTCAGCTAAGCCGAGCAAAGCACTAAAGTTCTGTATAGCGCCCAAGTTGTGACCATCAGTCTTTAGAACAACAACTCGCGAATCTTTTCTCGCAAATCCTTCAAGCAGAGCAAGCGTTTGATCTGATGAGCCGTCATCGCGAACTAACAGTCTAAACTCGCCGTAAGTCTGACCCAATATCGATTCGAGCTGCTCCTCGATCCACTTGGCAGAATTGTATGTCGCCATCAATATCTCAAGACTTTTGGCCATAATTCACTTGAACGGAATGTGTTTTTTGAGGTCACTGTAAATAATCGCGTAGACCAGCATATGAAATAGGAATTTATTCTAGCATGCTGGTTGAAACCGGGCACGACATGCGATATTTGACGAGCACAATTTTGAAACATATACTTCGCGGAGTTTTCAAGGGCGGTACCAATTTCACCCGGAGATGATGTTATTATCGCAATTTAACCTGCCTGAAAAAGGAATGGAAGATCTACCAAAAAAATTCAAGCGTAATCCGGTTATCGTCTTGGGAATGCACCGTTCGGGAACCACTCTTTTGTCGCTGCTTTTACAGGAACTGGATGTTCACATGGGTGCAGATCTTTGCAGCGAAACACTTGAATCATTTTCGTTCATGCGAATGAATGACAAATTACTGAAAGAAGCAGATGCGAACTGGTACAAGACCCGGGCAATGTGGAACGTTTTAAAAGATGAGCGAAAAGTTGATCTACTTGCCGCTGATCTGCGCAATCAACTTGGTTTGGGCTTGTTAGGCGAATACTGGGAAGAGGACAAACACGGTAACGCACCCAAGCGAATCTGGGGGTGGAAAGACCCGCGAAACACAGTGACACTACCAATTTGGCGGAAGATTTTTCCTGACGCAAAGATTATCTATATTGTGCGTAACGGCATCGATGTAGCTGCGAGTCTGGTCAAGCGAAACCTGCAAGAATCTGAATCTCAAAAGAGTACTGGTTTCAAAGCGAGAGTTCTCCAAGCGGTAACCTCGCGCCGCCAGGAAAACCCCCGGTATCATACTGAAAAAAAATCCTCGATTACAATGGAAGAAGCCTTTCAACTTTGGGCCGAGTATCTTAGATTTGCCGACTTCAACACCGGGGAAATACCTGACGGGAAAATATTGCGATTGCGGTATGAGGAAATTCTGATCGAGCCGATTTCTTCACTTCATCAAATTGGTAGATTCATCGGCGCCAAGACTGACGAAGGTGCACTCTCAAAAATAGCTTCAGTCACCAAGGTTGACCGGCGATTTGCATTTGTATCAGATCCGAAATTGTGTAAATTCTACCGAGGTCACCGCGACCATCTCCAAATGGTCAAACACGGTTATGACCAACTCTTGGAGGGTCAGGCTAATCCGATAGTGGAATGACTTCGTGGATAATGAATGTGGCGGTCTCAACAGGTCAGTGCATCACTTAACATTTTGAATAGCGTGCAGAATTTCTTTATTTCTACCTTTCTTAGCCATCGTAGATGGCGCCAGCGTGTAGCCCATGGCGAAGCCGAAGGCTGAATCCATGGGTTTACACGCGCAAAGTTTGAGCCCGCGTATGCGGGTGACAGATTAACCGTTGTTGAGGCCTACCCCAGACTCTACACGAATTCGGCTTTCACCCGCATACGCGGGCTTTGCGATGCGATAACTGATGACAAGCGCGAAAGAGGTCTGTTGTCGGGCAAAAAACTAAACATCGGTTTTGCGCTGACCGATTGAATTCCAAGGTCGTTTTCGGACGAATAACCTGAAAAGCAACAATTGGAAGGTTTCCTGGTTTTCGGAGCATTTGCAAGAATCATCCTCAATCCTCGATGCATCCTATCAGCTTGGGTAATACTGTTTTATTGAGACCACCTGCCGTCACCATTCCCGTAGGTAGCAAACTGTTCACAAATTTTTTGTAAATAGCTGTGTTTGGAAATCATTTTCATTGTCGGTTCAGCAAAAGGCGGCCCATTGCTTAACTCCTCGAGCAGTTCCCAAAACTCACTTTGACGAAGGAAAAAGTCGGCGCGGTCCTCGCTCTCAGGCTTTGTGTAATTGAACCGAATGCGGCGAATATTGTTTAGTAGGCTCTGCGGTACTATGGATCTTAGCGTATTCTTATACCATTGTTCATTTTCTCGAACTAACCTGTTAGCGCCGCCAAGATGAATCAGGCCGTCAATTGGCTGATATGACATCTTGTGACCCCGGTGTTGGAGCATCAAATTAATGACCTTGGCGGTATCAAAGCTATGCTGCCGGAATCCGAGCTCAGAGAGAATCGATAAAACCCCTTCCGGCAAGACCTTCCTTTGATACGGCTGAAAAGAAAGTGATTCTTCTTCGACCAATTTGCGAAGCGGTTCAGTGCGATAGGCGGCGAGATAAGAACAGCCCAGAAAATGTCCATTTGCGGACTTTGTATACGCCCCTTCCATCACATTATAGGATTCAGGCATTATTGTATCTGCTTCCAGACACCATCCGGGTAAACATGATGTTATTGCCGCCTCTCCGCTTGGTGGGGCGATGTCAGACAAAGTTACCGGACCGGCAGCAAAAATGTCGGAATCCATAAAGCAAAACAGGTCGGATTGTTCGATAGATAGTAAGTGATCCAGAACTTTACCATGCTCGATCCGGTCAACGCTTTTGAGCGAATAGAATTCAAGCTGCGGAGAATTTTCACAAATATCGGATAGAATTTGTTCTTCCCTGTTATCACAAGCATTGGCAACAAGTCTTAGCGGTAATTCGGTTAAATCGATGAGCGACTTCAAAAACGGCAATAGGGTTTGCACACTCCCGCCGAGATAAATGATATTTACTCGTCTCGGATGCGAATCATTGTCGGGCAAACTTGCGGGAATTGTCATAAACTTCGAAATGTTACCAATTACGAATAGATTTGCAAACCACTGGGCAAATCGACTACTAGCGCAATAGGTGATCAGATTTGTATTTCATAGGTTACTCCCTTACTTCAATTTCGCTGGCCACACCATTCTTTAGCTCGTAGATATGTGCCGGCCTAAGGGCAGAAGAAATCCGATGAGTCATAAAGAATACCGTTTTATTTTCTAGTTCACTTACTGTTTGATGCACCGAAAGCTCGGTATCCGGGTCCAGAGCGTTAGTTGGCTCATCAAATATTATCAATTCAGCGTCCCTCAGAAGCGCGATCGCGATCGCCAATGTTTGCCGTTCGCCACCGGATAATTTAACCCCACTATCTCTGTCCAAAGCAGCATCGAACAGCATAACGTAGTCAGCTTTTGAGGTCTATACGATTTCTAAGCCTGTTAATATTTAATTCCGCTCTGAATAAAATCCGCAAGGATATTAGCTGTCGCTGCATTGTGTGGCAGCGTTCATTGAGTGTTTCAACGAAGTTCGCCGGAGAAAAGCTTCGTCATGTACTCCGACCCGACGTTAGGATCCAACGCCTTCGAGTCTAGGATCCAGTCGGATACGTCATATCC